>JBIISL010000058.1:0-10656 GCA_044341035.1 Ilumatobacteraceae bacterium
ACCGTGACGCAGAGAGCCGCATCATCGGAGTAATCCCCATCGATGCAATTTTCTCACCAGTACGTCGCGTGATGTTCGAAGTAGAGCCAACACGTGTTGCTCAGAGCACCAACTACGACCGTTTGGTTATTGACATCGAAACTGATGGTTCAATTTCTCCACGCGAATCATTGGCTTCAGCTTCAGCAACATTGCGTTCACTTGTTGATCTCATTGCAACATTGTCAGAAGAGCCACAGTCACTTGAGCTCAGCGAGCCAATGGGCGCCAATGTCGGTGTACCTGACCTTGACTTGCCAATCGAAGACCTCGACCTCAGCGAGCGCCCACGTAACTGCTTGAAGCGCGGGCAAATCAACACAATCGGCGAACTTCTTTTGAAGTCAATCGACGACTTGCTTAACATCACAAACTTCGGTCAGAAGAGCCTGGATGAAATCATCCAGAAACTCGATGAGCGCGGACTTACGCTTCGCGCGTAATCATAGGAATTAAGGAGCACACCAATGCCTACTCCACGTCGCGCCCCCCGCTTTGGCGGAAGTGCACAGCACCAACGTCTCATGATGGCCAACATGGCCGCTTCACTGTTCGCAGCTGAAGGCATCAAGACAACAGAAGCAAAAGCAAAAGAACTTCGTCCTATTGCTGAAAAGCTCATCACGAAAGCAAAGAAAGCACAAGGCGATTCGCCAATGCGCGTTCACCGCATTCGTCAAATCGAGGGTTACCTCGGTGACAAAGAAATGACCACAAAGCTTGTCAACGAGATTGCACCTCGTTACGTCAGCCGCAATGGTGGATACACACGTATCTTGAAGCTCGGCCATCGTCTCGGTGACGCTGCGCTTGAAGTACGTATCGAACTGGTCTAAGGCCAATACCGGTGTCTCAACCGGAACAGAACTTTACTAACGGACCCGCCTTACGGCGGGTCCGTTTGCGTGTGGCGTACCACGGCGCCGCGTTTCGTGGTTTTGTCATCAACGAAGGAATTAGTTCCGTCGAAGGATTACTCACTGATGTGATTTCAACCGTCGCACGTCATCGCGTGCAAATCAATGTTGCGGGCCGCACCGATGCCGGAGTGCATGCGCGTGGTCAAGTGATAACAGTCGACATCCCTGCAGAAACGCGATTGCCCGCATTTGTGCGCAGCGTTAATGCATTGTGTAAACCGAATGTGGCAGTGTCAGACCCTGAATGGGTCAGCAATGAATTCGATGCGCGCTACAGCGCTATCTGGCGTCGCTATCGCTACACAGTTCTGAACTCTGAAGCTCCTGATCCAATGTTGGTTGATCGCGCATGGCATGTTCGCCGCCCGTTGTCTGTGCCACTAATGACATTGGCAATTGATCCGCTAATAGGGGAGCACGACTTTTCTGCATTCTGCCGACGTGATGACGTAATTAAGGGTGCTCCTGTTCCGTCCATGCATCGCCGGGTGTACTCCGCAAAATGGGTCGACCAGGGCAACAACGTTCTGGTATTCGAGATTCGAGCCAATGCCTTCTGCTACCAAATGGTGCGCAGCTTCGTTGGTTTCTTGGTCGACGTAGGGCTTGGCCACCGACCAGCCAGCGACACCCGAGAAGTTCTGTTAGCCCGCGACCGCGCCCATGGCTCACAAGTGGCCCCAGCCTGCGGGCTGACCCTGTGGGATGTGGGTTATCCCGGCGAACCTATTTTATAACAATAACTTTCGTTGTTGTCTTCACAGTTTTAGGCTTTTTGACTTTCGTTGTCGCGCGTGGTGTGACAGCTATAGAGAACTTGCAAAGACCGACTGCGATTCCACGCACTTTTGTTTTTGACACCGAACATTTCTTTTTTGATGCTTTAGCAACTGTGAGAACAACTTTTGCTCCTTTAGGAATCTTGACTTTTGCATATTTATTGATCTTTGCAAAAGAAATAGTCCTTCCCTTTTTGACTGTTGGTATCGCTACTTTAGACACTGTGGTCGGCAGAGTTGCAGGGTTTGATACGGCCGACACACTGGAAATTCCACCAGCGTTTTGTGCAACCGCAATAAACGTGTAGCTAGTTCCAATTGTTAGAGACGTCACGGTGCATGACCCTGTTGTTGCTGTCACGACGCATGTCTTTGTTGCATCTTGAACTGTCTGCACTGTATGAGAACTAGGTGTTCCGCCTATTGCTGTTCCTGGACTGACTGAAACAGAAATCTTGCCATCTTGTGCTGTGGCTATTGGTGCTGCTGGTGTAGCCGGTGGCAATTGCATGGAAGTGACAGCACCGGTTGTGTTATTGATGGCTGCGATATTGTTGCGTGTTGTGTCACCGATGGTGGTGAATTCACCGCCGATGTAGATGGTGGATCCAGAGACTGCAGTTGACCAGACTGTGCTGTTGGCGTTGGGGTTCCAATTGGTGAGTGTGCCGTCTGTGTTGATGGCTGCGATATTGTTGCGTGTTGTGTCACCAATAGTGATGAAGTCACCGCCGATATAGATGGTGGATCCAGATACAGTAATTGACTTAACTGTGCTGTTGGCGTTGGGGTTCCAGTTGGTGAGTGTGCCGTCTGTGTTTATGGCTGCGACTTTGTTACGCGGGGCGCCGCCGATGGTAGTGAAGTCACCGCCGATGTAGATGGTGGTTCCAGAGACCGCAGTTGAGTAAACCATGCTGTTGGCGTTGGGGTTCCAGTTGGTGAGTGTGCCGTCAGTGTTGATGGCTGCGACATTGTTTCGTGGGGAGTCGCTAATGGCGGTGAACATTCCACCGACATAGACGGTGGATCCAGACAGTGCAATTGAGGTGACCAAATTACCAGTCACGTTGGGATTCCAGTTGGTGAGTGTGCCGTCTGTGTTGTTTACTGCTGCAACATAGTTGCGCCTGGTGCCGCTAACGGTGGTGAACCATCCGCCGAGGTAGACGATGGACTCGGAGACTGCAATTGAGAAGACCGTGTTGTTGGCGTTGGGGTTCCAGTCGGTTAGTGTGCCGTCTGTGTTTATGGCTGCGACATTGTTGCGTATGGTACTGCCGATGGTACCGAAGCTACCGCCGAGGTAGACGGTGGATCCCGATACTTTGATTGTCCAGACCGTGTTGTTGGCGTTTGGGTTCCAGTTGGTGAGTGTGCCGTCTGTGTTTATGGCTGCGACATTGTTGCGTGTTGTGCCACCAAGAGTGGTGAAGTCACCGCCGACATAGACGGTGGATCCAGATAGTGCAAATGAATAGACGCTGCTGCCAGTCACGTTGGGGTTCCAGTTGGTGAGTGTGCCGTCTGTGTTTATGGTTGCGCCTTTGTTGCGTGGGGCGCTGCCGATGGTTGTGAATTTACCGCCGATGTAGATGGTGGATTCGGAGACTGCAATTGAGAAAACTGTGTTGTTGGCGTTGGGGTTCCAGTTGGTGAGTGTGCCGTCTTTGTTGACGGCTGCGACTTTGTTGCGTGCGGCGCTGCCAAGAGTGGTGAAGTCACCGCCGAGGTAGACGATGGATTCAATGACAGCAATTGAGTAAACCATGCTGTTGGCATCGGGGTTCCAGCTGGTGGCGGCACCGTCGGTGTTGTTGACTGCTGCAACATAGTTGCGTGTGGTGGTACCAATTTTGGTGAAAGCTCCGCCGAGGTAGATAGTGGATTCAGAGACTGCAATTGAACGAATGACTGTGAATTCTGCAATTGGGCCGGTCACGTTGGGGTTCCAGCTGGTGGCGGCACCGTCGGTGTTGTCGACTGCTGCAACTTTGTTGCGTGGGGTGCCACCGATTGCGGTGAAGTTGCCACCGAGGTAGACGGTAGATCCGGCGACTGCAATTGAACGGACCGTGCTGTTGGCGTCGGGGTTCCAACTTATGACGGCACCTGTTGTGCTGTTGACTGCTGCAACATTGTTACGTGGGCTTTGAAAGATGGTGGTGAATGCTCCGCCGAGGTAGACGGTGGTTCCGGAGACTGCAAGTGAATAGACCGCACCGTTTGCGTCGGGGTTCCAGGTGTCAAGTGAACCATCTGAATTGATGTGAGCAAGATTGTTTCGAGTTGCACCGTTAACACTTGTGAATAATCCGCCGATATAGAAGCCGCCGGAACCATCTGCTGCTGAAGCCCAAACAGTTCCAGTCACTTTTGGAAAAGACGCATTCACTGATCCGGTTTGGTTATCGACAACGCCGCCGCCACCAGTGCCCCACGCATCAAAGGCGGTGAATCCACCCCCCAGGTATCGAGTTCCTTGGGAGTCGGGTTCAGAAATTGCATGGACTACTCCGTTAGACCCGGGAATAACCGATATTCGGATTGGGGCCGCGGTTGCGACAGGCGCGGCGGAAATGGCGACGGCAGAAAGTGCCAGGGCTAGCAAGATGTATGCCATTTTTCGGGTCTGGTGCATGTTCTCGCCTCATGTGAATGGAGTAATTATCCACTGCGAACGGTATCAGGTAGACCTAATAAGCACGGTTTTGTGCCTGAATCCTTTGGGGGATCGCGGTTGCCGAGAGGCATATCTCGCCCCTATCCTTACTAAGCCCCCATGTCGGGGTTCCGGCGGCCCGTTGTGGGTTCCCTTGAAAGAAGTCTTATGCGTACATACCAACCAAAAGCAAGCGAGATCACCCGCGCGTGGCACGTCATCGACGCTGAAGGTCTTGTCCTTGGCCGTCTCTGCACCGAAGTTGCTCGTCTTCTTCGCGGCAAGCACAAGCCATCATTCGTTCCTCACATGGATTCAGGCGATCACGTCATCATCATCAACGCGTCAAAGATTGTTATGACATCAGGCAAGTCTGAAAAGAGCATGGTGTACACCTACTCCGGTTATCCAGGTGGTTTGAAGAGCGAGACATACCAAAACTTGCTCGATCGTAAACCTGCTGATGCAATCACTCGTTCAATCGCCGGCATGTTGCCAAAGGGACCACTTGGTCGCCAGATGGTTAAGAAGCTCAATGTGTATGCAGGACCTGAACATCCTCACGCAGCACAGTCCCCAGTCGTTTTCAATCTCAGCGCTGCCAAGGCGCGCTGATCTACTAAGGAGTCATCGTGGCTAACACAGTTCTCACTCAAACAACTGGTCGTCGTAAAGAAGCTGTTGCTCGCGCAATCACTCGCGCCGGTACCGGAAAAATCGTTGTCAATGGTCGCCCAATCGAGGCGTACTTCACTACAGCAACACAGCGCATGGTTGTTACCGAAGCGCTTCGCGTTGTAGAGCGTGAAGAGTCATTCGACATTCACGCAAATATCTTTGGTGGTGGCGTAACTGGTCAAGCTGGCGCATTGCGTATGGCTATTGCTCGTTCGCTTATCGAACTTGATCCTGAAATGCGTCCAGCACTGAAAAAGGCTGGTCTTCTTACTCGTGACTCACGTAAGAAAGAAAGCAAGAAGTACGGTCTCAAGAAGGCCCGTAAGGCGCCTCAGTTCACCAAGCGCTGATTCCTATCTGCGCGGTGCCTTTGCACCTCGCGTGAGGAGATCATTACATGTTGCATTTCGGAACAGACGGCGTTCGTGGCGCCGCTATCGACGAACTCACTACTGAATTAGCTCGTGACCTTGCACGTGCCACCGCACGTGTTTTGCGTCCCGTAGCCATAGTTATCGGTCGCGATACTCGCGAAAGTGGCTCTGAATTAGAAGATGCGATTGTTGCGGGGTGCGCAGCCGAAGGTGTTGCCGCGCACCTGATGGGTGTTGTTCCTACTCCCGCTATTGCATATGCCGCAGAACAATACGGTTGGGTTGGTATCGCGATTACCGCATCACACAACGTGTGGTCTGACAACGGCATCAAAGTATTTGCATCAGGTGGAGCAAAGCTGGGTGACGCTGAACAAATTGAGATTGAGCGTGAATGGCACGCGATGGTTGCAGAGCCCGTGGTGCATGCACAACCAATTACACATGATGCCACCGGAATTCTTGGCGAGTACGCAACCCACCGTCTCAATGTTGTTGGTGAAGCACTAGCTGGAGTTCGAACAGTTCTTGATTGCGCCAATGGTGCAATGTCGCATGTTGCCCCTGAAGTCTTTATGTCTGCAGGTGCCGATGTTTCTGTCATTAACGCATCGCCGAATGGTCGCAACATCAACGACAACTGTGGCGCAACAGCACCGCAACAACTGGCCGCACAAGTCATTGCCGAAGGTGCTGATATCGGAATTGCCTTTGATGGTGACGGCGATCGTCTTATTGCTGTTAGCGCTAGCGGGGCACTTGTTGATGGTGATCACATCATGGCAATTGCAGCAGTTGATCTTGCTCACCGCGGATTACTACGCAACAAAGGCGTGGCTGTAACCGTGATGACAAATCTTGGATTTCATCACACCATGCGAGACAACAATATTGATGTTGTCATTACGCCAGTCGGTGACCGCAGCGTTCTTGTTGCGCTTGATGAATTTGATTTCGTGTTAGGCGGCGAACAAAGCGGACACGTTATCCATCGTGCACATGCCACAACTGGCGATGGTTTACTTGCTGCGCTGCAACTTGTTGAGTACATCATGCGTGCTCGCGTCACTCTTGATCAAGCAGCATCAATCATGCAGTCATATCCGCAAGTACTAGTGAACATTCGTACTGTTATTCGAGTTCATGACCCCGTGCACGACATAGCGGAGCAAATTGCACAGGCCGAAGCCGAACTGGGCGACAATGGCCGCATTCTCGTGAGATCATCTGGAACAGAGCCGTTAGTACGCGTCATGGTGGAAGCTGCTGATCAGGTATCCGCAGAGACAATTGCTATGCGCCTTGCCCAATTTCTTGTCGATATCCACGGTGGATCTATCGAGGGAACGCACTAATGGTGCTGAACATCGAGAGTAATCTGTAGTTATGTGCGGCATTATTGGCATCCTGCCCCGGCCGAGCACTCGAAGTGTGCCTACGTCGCAGAGCATCGAGGAATTACTCACAGCGGCAATCAATGCTGGCACTGATTGTTCACTGATAGCTGATGCGCTGATGGCTGCTGACCAGTTGTTGCGTGGTGACGCTGGAATTCAAGCTCTTGTTGGCAATGCCACATTGATAACACGCATCACAACATGTCTAGACGCAGTTGATGTGGTGGCCACGGCGGAAGAAGCCCGCATCGATGCACTTCATGTTGATACTGCAACTCTCGATGCTGAAGTCGCTCGCTTGTCACGCGTAAAAGATGCATCATGGGCGATTCGTCGCGACCGTTTGCGTGCAGCTGATGCAGTGCACGTATTCGCAGGTTCTGGTGCTGGCGCATCGTCTTTAGCCGGGTACTTCGCAATTCATCAGGCGTTCTCCGCAATTGATCGAATGGAAGTGCGTGGTCGTGACTCCGCTGGTATCAGTGTTCTTGTTACATCGCCTTCATTTACGACGCTGTCAGCTGAATTGACCACTCTCATGACTGGTCGCATGTCTGATCCGCTGTTCACCAATACAAGTGTTCGCCACACTGGTTCCACATTGGTGTTTGTGTATAAGGCAGCAGCTGAAATTGGCGAACTTGGTGACAACACAAAACACATGCGAGATGCAGTGAGCACAGATGACCTGTTACGCGCAGCCCTGGCTGTGTCTGACTCTCGTGTTGCAGTACTTGGTCATACGCGGTGGGCGAGTGTGGGCATTATCTCTGAACCGAATGCTCACCCAGTAACGGGAGAAGAAATTGGCATTGACGGTTCCCAAGTGTCAGTGGCGGTTCTTAATGGTGATGTTGATAATCACATTGAATTACGCGAACGTCATAATCTTCATTTCTCAGAGCCCATCACAACCGATGCAAAAGTGATTCCTGCCATTGTTGATCGCGGCCGAAGTACAGGTCTTGATACACAAGCAGCGTTCCTGAACGCAGTGACACAGTTTGAAGGCTCTGTTGCAATTGGATATATGACGGCTACTGATCCGAACGATATGTACCTGGCCCTATATGGCAGCGGGCAGGGTTTGTATATCGGTCTTGCTGAAGACCGCTTCGTTGTTGCCAGCGAACCATATGGCACCGTTGAAGAAACGATGCAGTACGTACGTCTTGATGGCGACACGCCGCGAAACGAAGGTGACCCCCATTCGCGCGGGCAAGTGGTACGGCTTCGCCTGGATGGGGCTGGCACCACAGATGGAATCACACGCCTTGCATATGACGGCGTTGAGATTCCGGTTACTGCAAGTGATGTCTCAGTTGCTGAAGTCACTACTCGTGATATTGACCGTGGAGACGCCCCGCATTTCTTGCTTAAGGAAATCACGGAAGCTCCTCGCAGCTTCCGCAAGACAATTCGTGGTCGTACTCTTGAAGTCAACGGTTTGCTTGTCCCGGATCTGGATTTGTTCACCCTGCCAGAGACAATTAAAGCTCGTCTGACCAGTGGGTCAATTAAACGCATTCGAGTTATTGGTCAAGGCACCGCAGCTATCGCTGGCACATCACTTATTCCGGTGCTTGGCTCTTTGTTGAATTCATCTGTTCATGTAGAGGCGCTAACCGCGACGGAGCTATCCGGTTTTGCAATGTCAACTGACATGTCTGACATGTTGGTGATTGCGGTCAGCCAAAGTGGCACCACAACTGATACCAATCGCACTGTTGATTTGGTTTCATCGCGCGGCGCAGCTGTTTTGGCAATCGTGAATCGTCGCGGAAGCGAACTTGCAAGCAAAGCCGACGGTGTCTATTACACATCTGATGGCCGCGACATTGAAATGAGCGTCGCAAGCACAAAGGCCTTCTATGCCCAGGTTGCGGCCGGAGCCATTTTGTCCTGCGCGATTGCACAGGCAACAGGCAATGTTGATGCTGAACGGATGCATCGAATCTTGGACTCGCTGGTGCATATGCCCACCGCAATGGAATCTGTTATTGCCCAACGTAGAGAGATCGGCGTCATCGCTCGCAACTACGCACCCGCCAAGCGCTACTGGGCAGTTGTGGGTAACGGGCCAAACACAGTTGCCGCACATGAAGTTCGAATCAAATTGTCTGAACTGTGTTACAAATCAATCTCTTGCGATGTCACCGAAGACAAAAAACACATCGACTTGTCATGTGAACCAATGATTCTTGTGTGTGCAGCGGGTCTAAGTGATGGCACGGCGACTGACGTTGCAAAAGAAGTTGCAATCTTTACGGCACACAAAGCAATTCCTATTGTCATAGCGACGCAAGGCGAATCGCGTTTTGATTCTGCGGCCGCTGCTGTGGTGTATGTGCCAGTTGCTGACCCAGCGCTCGCATTCGTCCTGTCTTCGATGGCTGGACACTTGTTTGGGTACGAGGCGGCATTAGCAATTGACGCACTTGCTCGTCCGCTTCGCCAATTACGCGAAGTAGTGGAAATCATTGTGGGTAGGGGAGGTAGCGGTGATGCTGCGCTTACTCAAGTGGAATCACAAATAGTTCCTGTTACACAACAATTCCTTCAGATTCTTGGAACGGGCCAATACGACGGGAGTCTTGAAGCCTCAACGGCAGTTCGTCTGGTTTCACTACTGCGCATCATTACTGGGCCACAACCGTTACAAACCTTCCAACGCCAGACCGGCCGCACTGCATCACCTTCAGCGCTTCTTGATGACCTCATTGACGCACTCACGCGCAGTATTGATGAACTTACGCGACCCATTGACGCAATAAAGCACCAAGCTAAAACAGTTACTGTCGGAATTTCTCGCAGCGAAGAAGGCCTACTTGACCGCGCGCTTGTTCGTGCAGTACTTGAAGCTGGGGCATCACGTGACAACTTGTCATATGCAACGCTCAAAGTGTTGGCTTCTCTCGATGCCGCTGTCGCTTCGGTTGAGGGTTTCACTCGCTATGCAATTGCCGGTGATGCACGTAACGCCACAGTCTCCATCATTGATCGTGGCGGAATTGCAAAAGATCTCACTTCACGCGTAACTACAAATACAACTCTCCTTGGTACCAAGCACCGTGTAGCTGCCGACCAAGAAGTACTTGTTGCCCGTGGCCGTAAAGACGGACGCACCGTAATCTTTGTTCCCGAAGTTCACGGCGCTACAACGGTTGGCATTTCATTAATGCACGTTGCCTTCTATGACACCATTGCAGCCGGCACCGCTCGCCAAGTGTTGCAAGGCTATGACCGCCGCTATGACCGTTTGGTCGACTGGGTATCTGAAACTGAAGGCTCATTCCGTGAAGACAGACTTGCAGAAGTTTCCATTGCTGACTTGCTGATTAATCCTGTTTCTGAGAGCGCCAACTTGTGGCGCACGGACGGACAATAAACATGTTGGGCATAGGTATTGATGCTGTTGATGTTGATCGTTTTCGCAAGCTTCTTGAACGTCGCCCACACTTGCGCAAGCGTTTGTTCACATCTGCCGAATTAGCCTCACTTCAAGATCGTTCAGATGATGCCGCATCACTTGCGGCACGATTCGCAGTGCGTGAAGCCACTATGAAAGCTCTTGGTGTCGGCCTCGGCGCTTTCGACTTCCATGATGTCTCAATTGAGAAGATGTCGTCTGGTGCGCCTCAATTACTGGTATCCGGTCGCGCTGAGACTCTCGCACATTCGCACGGTGTAACGACCTGGCATGTCTCTATTACCCATACAGACACAACAGCAATGGCAGTAGTCGCTGCGCTCTAAATATTGCGTTGGTGTGTAATTGAACGGGGCGTACGCTGAGAGAGTGATAGC
>JBIISL010000018.1:0-32317 GCA_044341035.1 Ilumatobacteraceae bacterium
CCCTCTTCGAGGTCAAGACCGTTTGAGACCACGAGTGTTGCATTATTCAATGTCTCCACGTCTTGTGCCGATGGCTCGAAATCATGCTGGTCTTGTCCGTTAGGAATCAATACCGTCACAGTGGCCGCGTCGCCCACAAGACGGGACACCACATCGCCAATTGCACTGTACGTAACCACCACGTTCAGCGAGGTTGAAGCAGTTGTGTCGCTTGCGCTATTCGACGTGTCGTTACTGGACGAGCAGGCCGATAGTGCAAACACAAGGCCAGTGGTTGAGGCGAAAAAAGAGAATCTACGAAAAGAAGGCATGCGTTTATCATAATGAGAATGATTCCTATTGCCAACTTGGGCGCTGGAAAAACCAGCTAGCAGGGATGGTTCCCTGTTTCTTTCCGCATCTCGCTGGCACTAGTAACCTCTCTATAGATGGCGCAAGGTGTGTCGGCGAATTTCGCACCACATTTCGCACCATCTCCTCAGTAATAAGGTCAAGAACAACACAAGGGGAGACCATGGCAACTGGGGATGCAATTTTTCGGCGCGAAGACGACTGTGAGACAGAGTCATGGCCAGGCATCGTCGACTGGTGGACCCTCTTTAGTAGCGACCGAACTGACACCAGTGGGCTCACCGTGGGAGTTGCTGAAATACCAGTGGGTGCGCCTGAACCAGAACGTGGGCATATGCACGCACAATCAGAGGTGTACTACTTCTTGTCGGGCACTGGTCATGTAGTGGTGAACGGATCTCGACGTGATGTGCGTACTGGTGATGCTGTGTTTATCCCCGGCAATGCTGAACATGTTGCTGTTAATACGGGCACGGAACCACTGCGATTGTTGTACTTCTTTGCGGCTGATTCATTCACCGATATCGAATACATCTTCCCCAAGTAATTTTTTTACTTCCAAAGTTTTGATAACTCAGAGACTATTGGTGCCAAGGATTTGCTGATCGGTGACGATGTACGCCAGATGAGACCGATCGAGCGACCAGCGTTTGAGGAACGTAGAGGGCGTGTGATGACTCCGCTGCCTTCACGAGCTTCTATCGGCGCAGCCGATTGCGGTAACAGTGTTATTCCCATGTTGGCTGCAACCATTTGAACCAATGTGGGCAGGCTTGTTGCTTGAAAGTCTGAGGGTTTGATGTTGCTACGAATACCTAAGTTTTCTGCTTGGTCACGCAAGCAGTGGCCTTGTTCCAACAACAAGATGTTTTCTTTGGCCAAGCGGTCGAGACTGATTGGAGACGAAGTATTTGCCCATTTGTGATCACTGGACATTGCAACAAGAAAAGGGTCATTAGCAAGAACAACCGACGTCAGGGTTGGTTCATCGATAGGTAGCGCCAGCAAGCCAAGATCAATGTTCCCGTAACGCAGTGACTGCACCAGATCATGTGTCTGTTCTTCGTGAAGATGTAATTGCGAATGAGGGTGGTATGTACGAAAAGATTTCACAAGAGCTGGCAATAAATACGGAGCCATAGTTGGAATTGCACTGATGTGGATATCACGGCGTAGCTCGTCTCCGTCACTATGTGCTTCAATCACCAGATCATTCATGTCTCGCAACAATGCACGAGCACGTTCGACCACCTGAGCTCCCTGGTGAGTGAGCAAAATCCCGCGAGGAGTTCGTTCAACAAGTTGTTGTCCCAGTCGAATCTCTAAACCTTTGATCTGAGCACTGAGTGCTGGTTGGGAAATAAAGCACGCATCGGCGGCCCCACTGAAACTTCCCTCGTCAGCAAGCGCCACAAGGTATGTGAGTTGTTGAATGGTTGGTTGAGACATAAGCAAATCCTATAGCAACTATAACTAAATAAAATTTGCCTTATACCTCAAAAGGCCTGATACTGAATGCAACGGTCGTACGACACGGAAAAGGACACACAATGGAATCAACAGGAAAATGCCCAGTAATTCACGGCGGAGCGACAACCGCCAAACAATCGAATGCTCTATGGTGGCCGAACGCCCTGAACGTTGACATCTTGCATCAACAGGATGCGAAAACGAATCCGTTTGGCGAAGACTTCGACTACAGAGAAGAACTGAAGAAGTTGGATGTCGAGGCCTTGAAGCAAGACCTTGCCAACTTCATGACAGAAAGCCAATCATGGTGGCCAGCTGACTGGGGTCATTACGGCGGCCTCATGATTCGTATGGCGTGGCACTCAGCCGGTACGTACCGCATCTCTGACGGACGAGGTGGCGCTGGTACCGGCAACCAAAGATTCGCACCGTTGAACTCGTGGCCAGACAACGCGAACCTAGATAAAGCACGCCGCTTGTTGTGGCCAATCAAGAAGAAGTACGGAAAATCGCTCAGCTGGGCGGACCTCTTCATCTTGGCTGGAAACATCGCCTATGAGTCGATGGGGTTCACAACATTTGGTTTTGCATTTGGACGCGAAGATATCTGGGAACCAGAGAAAGACATCTACTGGGGTAGTGAAGCAGAGTTCGTTGGTCCAAGTGATACGCGTTATGAAGATCTGAATGACGCTTCAACGCTGGAGAATCCACTCGCTGCAGTAACGATGGGTTTGATCTATGTCAATCCCGAAGGCATTAACGGCGTTCCAAACCCGTTGTTGACCGCTCAACACGTGCGCGAAACATTTGCACGCATGGCAATGAACGATGAAGAAACAGTTGCGTTGACTGCTGGTGGACACACCGTAGGAAAATCACACGGAAATGGTGATGCCTCATTGTTGGGTCCGGCTCCCGAAGGTGAAGATGTGGTTCATCAGGGCTTTGGTTGGATTAATCATGGACCGCAAAGCAATGGCCCCGGAACCGTGACAAGCGGAATTGAGGGCGCGTGGACAACACACCCCACTAAATGGGACCAAGGCTATTTCGACTTGCTCTTCAAATATGAGTGGGAATTGAAGAAATCGCCAGCGGGTGCGTTCCAATGGGAACCGATCAATATTGCTGACGCAGACAAAACTGTTGATGTCGAAAACAAGGGGGTTCTCCAAAACCCAATCATGACCGATGCCGACATGGCGATGATCATGGATCCTGAATATCGCAAGATCTCAGAACGATTCCACAAAGAGCCCGAATACTTTGAAGACGTATTTGCTCGGGCGTGGTTCAAATTGACTCACAGAGATATGGGACCAAAGGTTCGCTACTTCGGACCCGACGTACCGAAGGAAGAATTGATTTGGCAAGATCCGATTACTGCTGGCTCTGCTGCTTATGCAGTTGAAGATGTTGCATCACGTATTCGCACATCAGGATTATCAGCCGTTGACATGATCAATACAGCGTGGGACAGTGCTCGTACATTTCGCTCGTCTGATAAGCGTGGCGGTGCAAACGGAGCGCGTATTCGTCTGGCGCCTCAGAACAATTGGGTAGGAAACGAGCCTGAACGACTAGCACGAGTGCTCAGCATTCTCAGCCCCATTGCAGCAGAGACAGGTGCGTCAATTGCTGATGTCATTGTGTTGGCTGGAAACGTGGGCATCGAAATGGCAGCTGCAGCGGCTGGTCACACCGTTGTTGTTCCGTTCTCTCCAGGTCGAGGCGATGCAACACCTGAACAAACTGATGTTGATTCCTTTGCACCACTAGAGCCGACACATGACGGATTTCGCAACTGGGTACAACCAAGTAACGCATCAAATCCAGAAGAGCTCTTGCTTGACAAGTCGCAGCTCTTGGGTCTGACAGCACGCGAGATGACTGTGCTTATCGGCGGTATGCGCGTTCTTGGAACCAATTACGGTGGCGTTGATCACGGCGTGTTTACGAAGTCCAAAGGTGCCCTCACGAACGACTTCTTTTCGGTTCTCACCGACATGTCGTTCTCGTGGGAACCAGCTGGCGAGAACTTGTACAACCTGCGTAATCGGGTCACCGGCGAAGTTGCCTACACAGCCACCCGTGTTGATTTGGTCTTTGGCTCAAACTCGGTCTTGCGTTCATATGCAGAGGTGTATGCGCAGGACGACTCAAAGGAGAAATTTGTCACGGACTTTGTTGCCGCATGGGCCAAAGTAATGAACGCAGACAGGTTCGATCTGGCCTAGATATCCCTAGTACTTCGCCATTGCGGGAGTCCCGCTTGTAACCTTTTAGGGTCGTCCACGAGAGGAACCCCCAATGGCGAATGACTGGTTTGAAACAGTTGCAGAAGCTCAACGCCGCGCGAAAGCGCGCTTGCCAAAATCTGTTTATGGCGCTCTCATCGCCGGTTCTGAAAAAGGTCTTTCCTCTTCAGACAACTTGACCTCTTTTGATCAACTCGGCTTTGCACCACACGTTGCAGGTAATTCAAACTCGCGTGACATGAGCACCACTGTTATGGGTCAGTCGTTGTCAATGCCGGTCATCATTTCTCCAACTGGCGTGCAGGCTGTGCACCCACAAGGTGAAGTTGCTATTGCGCGAGCAGCAGCTAACCGTGGCATTCCAATGGGCCTTAGTTCTTTTGCCAGCAAATCTGTTGAAGATGTTGCAGCGGTGAATGATTCCACTCTGTTCCAGATGTACTGGTGTGGCGATCGCGCCACATTGGAACAACGCATGGAACGTGCTCGTGCCGCCGGCGCAAAGGGCCTCATCGTTACTCTTGACTGGTCATTCAGCAACGGACGTGACTGGGGAAGCCCATTTATTCCGGAGAAGATTGACCTGAAAGCCATCTTCAAGTTCGCTCCTGAAGTGATTCAGAAACCAGCATGGTTGTGGGCCTTTGCAAAGACTGGTCGCATCCCAGATCTCACAGCACCAAACATGACAAAGCCTGGCGAAAAGGCACCAACATTCTTTGGTGCGTATTACGAATGGATGCAGACTCCTCTTCCTACATGGGAAGACATTGCATGGCTTCGCGCGGCGTGGGGTGGCCCGTTCATGGTGAAGGGTATTAGCCGTGTTGATGATGCAAAGCGCGTTGTTGACCTTGGTGCAACCACTTTGTCTGTTTCAAACCATGGTGGAAACAACTTGGATGGAACTCCGGCGCCGATTCGTGCGTTGCCAGCAATCGCTGATGCAGTCGGTAGCCAGATTGAAATCGTTCTTGATGGTGGCGTACGTCGCGGTAGTGATGTTGTGAAAGCCGTTGCACTTGGTGCCCGTGCAGTCATGATTGGCCGCGCCTACTTGTGGGGCTTGGCAGCAAATGGTCAGGCCGGCGTTGAAAACGTGCTCGATGTATTGCGTGGCGGTATTGATTCAGCGATGTTGGGCCTTGGAAAATCAAACATTTCCGAACTCACCCGCGATGATGTCGTGATTCCGCCAGACTTCCTGCGCGCTCTCGGCACAAAATAACTTTTTGCAGTAGTTACTGCATGTAAGCAAGCAGGCGCTTGGCTATTTCGGGGCCGTGCGTATCTTGCAAGAAGTGACGAGCACCAACAATCTCTTCAAATGTTGAATGAGGAATCAGTGAGTGCCACTTCTTGCCCCAGTCCAACGTGAACACACCGTCGTTCGTTGCCCATAAGAAATGGATTGGAATCTTCAGCGCGTTAATGGTTGCGAAGTTCTTGTCCTGATTCTCTGCGTCTCCCGAAATGGGATCGTTCAGCGGGATACTGAGAGGGAAGCGACGTGGGCCGTTGACTCCGGCTTCACCAAGGCCAATAAATGGCGCGTCATATCCATTCTTCACATCAAGTGCTTCACCCTCAAACTTCGGCGTTCCACCTTGCAGTATGACGAACAACGAATCAGCCGGGGAAATTCTGTCAGTGGCCATTGCCATCAATGTGCCCCACAAAAACTTTTCCGGGACATTGTCGCGAAAAATGCCGCCTGGTGAATTCTGGTCGATCCATTGACGAGTCTCAGGGGAGTATTCAAACCCTGTGTGGTGCAGCCACGTGTTCATAATGCACACGCGATTGAAACGTTCCGGCATATGTGCCACTTGTGCAAGCCCAGTAGGGCCGCCCCAATCTTGCACCATGATGGTGACATCGGTGAGGTCAAGATGCTTAATGAGTGCCTCAGTGTTAGCTGTGTGGCGAGCAATGTTGTACCACGCAGGGTCGACAACTTTGTCTGACTTACCAAACCCAATGTGGTCAGGTGCAACACAGCGGTATCCGGCATCCAGCATGATGGGAATGATGTGGCGATACAAGAACGACCACGATGGCATGCCGTGCATCATCAAGATGACAGGTGCATCACGCGGGCCTTCATCGATGTAGTGCATGCGCAGACCATCAATGTCGTAATAGTTCGGTGCGAATGGATAGTCGGCGAGGTCAGCGAAACTGCTATCGGGACTGCGTACGAATTCTGGAGTTGACATGGCTTCCTATTTCGCGAAGTTGTGAATAATCGTGACAAGTTCTGACGGCGCATCTTCTTGAATGAAGTGGTTAGCGCCTTCGATGACATGATGGGTGAGACCCGCAGCGCCAGGCACACGTGTTTGAAATCCAAGGTGAGCACCAGGCTTGAACGCAATGGGGTCCTCTGAACCATAAGCAGTGAGGAATGGCTTGGTCCATGTCTCAAGGAATTTCCATGTTTCTCTGTTTTGCGGAACACCAGGGTTTTCTGGTTGTACCGGAATGAGGGTTGGGAAAATCTTGGGGCTGGTTTGGTAACTGCCGTCAGGGTATGGCGCGTTATATGCAGCAATTTCTGCAGCAGTGAGAGTGCGAGTAGAACCACCGTTGACCAAGTGGCCAACAGGAAGTTCAGGAACTGAACTGGAAAATTCCAACCAGTCGCGCATTGCCTTGTTGGCGCCTTCGCCAACAGGTAATCCGGTATTCGATGCAATCACGCGAGCGACTCTGTCTGCAATATGAGGCAACACGTTTAGGCCAATGAGGCCGCCCCAATCTTGCATATACATAGTGATGTTGGTGAGGTCTTCTGCTTCAAACCACTTTGTTACCCAATCAACATGACTAGCAAGTGAGTAATAAGAAGCTTCGTTTGGTTTGTCAGATCTGCCAAGACCCATGAGGTCAAGAGAAATAACACGGTGGCCAAGCGCTACAAGCCCAGTGATCATGTGGCGATGCAAATACGACCATGAAGGGTTTCCGTGCATCAACACAATGGGGGCCGCATCACGTGGGCCTTCGTCTACGAAATGAAAACGAAGCGCTGTGCCATCTGTAGCCGTGATTGTTGTGTAATGCGGTGCAAAGTTGTAATCAGGAAGATTCTCAAAGCAACTATCGGGGGTACGCATTATTTCCATCAGATTGCTCCGTGAGTTGTGAATGTGTCGTTACGTGGGCGAACAATAACTGTGTAGGTATCTGCAATTGCAGCTGCACGATGCGTGCCTTGTGCTTCGAGGCGCTCTGGGTCTTGCACCACTGCCATGAACGAACGTAAGGATGGATACGCAATGAAGCGGCATTCGTCCCATTGGCGTCCGTCACCCATGATGGTGCCTTCAACGGTGAATACTGCCGCTGCTCCACCGCCATGCTTTTGCGCAACGGTGAAAGCCTTTGACTGGTATTCCTCCATGTCGCCCTGACGTCCGCCTTCGACGAACTTCAAGAGATGCACAACCATGACGGGGCCGTCTTCTTCAGTCGGTGCATGTTCAATGCTGTTCCAATTTTCTGGCTTCACGCGCAATTTGTTTGGGAGTTCAACTGGCTGGCAACCGACAACGAAGGTGAACTCCATGCCGGCTTCTTTGTGCTCATGCTTGTCTAGGAAATCCTTACGGTTCTGCATGCCAAGAAAGGCTGCACGTGTTGGGTATTTCACAACACCAACGCGATCCCACTTGAAGTCTTGTCCGGCAAGTTGCAAAACAACATCACCAAAGAACGGAACCTCGGCACCCAATTCAGTGAGAATTTCGACTGGCGAGTATTTGTCGTCAGCCTCTTGGCCTGAAATGCCTCGTGAGCCATCAGCGTATGCGGCTTCTTCTTTGTACTTCATGAAGTTCACCATCCACACAGGGCCGTCTTGCTCTGGAGGAGTAGTGAACATACGCATTCCATATTCGCGGTCAACTTGTCCGTATGTGGGTTTGTTTGGTGACATGGTGTTGTTCCTTTTAGTGGTGGTTAGAGAGAAAGAATGTGTCCGGCTTCGGGGCGCACGCGCCCTTCCACAAGTTGCATATAGATATCGGTTAACGCTTCGGCACCGTGTGAATGCTGAATAGTTAGCCAGCGAGTGGAATCGTCCAGAAACAATGACAATGCTGTTGCAATGCGCTCATTGAATTCAGCGCGTCCCCATTCTTGGCCGCGCTTGGCCATCTGACTTGGCGCAAAAAAGAACTCGGGCCGTGGGCCAGGGATGCCTTTTGTTGAACCTGACTGATCCCAGTGCGTGCCACCGATGCGACATGAGTACTTCAGTGCATCAGTGAAGTGGTTGTGCACACGCGAGATAACGCTTGCGTTGCCCGCCATGTCAACAATGACAGTCGGCACTGTTGGGTCAAGGGTTTCAATGTCGTCATAGGTAATGACTTGGTGATACAGATCAACGCCGTATGTGAAATCGACATTTGCAGCTGATGTGAGAGCAATGACTCGTGTTTTTGAATTTGCACGAAGGCTATGAGCTAGCGCGATTGAAGTCTTACTAGAGGCACTGGTGACGAGCACTTGTGTTGCACCAAAGAAATCTGAGTCACGCAAGAAGTCTTCCGCCAAGAATGAAGTGATGAAGAGGCCACGCAGTACAAGAGTTGCATTGTCCTTTTCGGTCTCAGTATCTGACACTTTGTCAAAACCGCGGTATGCCATGGCGTGTGCTTCACGGTGTGCAGCCACATCAACAAAGCCAGAACTAATTGCTTCTGCTTGCACCACATGATGGTCGCCGGCTGGAAAGAAACCAAAGAAGCGTTCGCCGACGGCAACGCCGTCAACACCAGAAGAAGTGACAACACCAAAGCCCATGGTGGGCAAACGTCCCCATCCGTCTTCTGTGGGGAAAAAGCCCCAGTAGTCAAGAAGGTCGCCGGACAAGATGTAGCTGATGTTGTTTGCGGTTAGTGCGAATCGCTCAAGTGCAAGCACGACGAATCCTGCTTGTGCGCTAGTGGGCGCAGAAGTGGCGACAATGCGATGATTACGAAGGTTGGATCTGTCGATCTCTAAATGCATGGGTGTGCCTTTCTCGTAATGAACTTAGGGGTTCTCAGGGGTCCATTGATAATCCCAACGGAACAGCATCTATTCTGTTTGGACACCATGTGGGTGGCGTAACACCAGCAAAGATGGTGGGACGTAAGTAATAGGAGAGACCATGGCTGAGAACTACGGATTTGAAGGAAAAATTGGACGCACGGTGGCTGAGTCAGAGGCCTGGTTCCCAACTCCAGCGCACCCTGGCGACGACGCCCCCAATGTGATTCTTGTTCTGCTTGATGACACCGGTTTCGCCCAGATGGGTTGCTTTGGCTCTGATATCGATACGCCAAACATTGACGCGCTCGCGGCAAATGGTTTGCAGTTCACCAACTTCCACGTGACACCATTGTGCTCACCAACTCGTGCAGCTCTTCTCAGTGGTCGTTCAAACCACGCAGTCGGAATGCGTTCTGTGTCGAACTTCATCACTGGCTTTCCGAACCAACTCGGACACATTTCAAACCATGCAGCAACTGTTGCGGAAGTTTTAGGTGACGAAGGGTACGGAACATTTGCAGTAGGCAAGTGGCACCTTGCACCAATGGAGCAGGCGTCTGCTGCTGGCCCGTTTGATCAGTGGCCAGTCGCACGAGGTTTCAATCGCTATTACGGATTCATGGATGGTGAAACAGATCAGTTCCACCCTGAACTTGTTGCAGACAATCACCCTGTTGATGCACCGCGCACAGCAGAAGAGGGCTATCACTTATCAGAAGATCTTATTGATCAAGCGCTGCGCATTATTTCTGACTACAAAGGTGTCCGACCTGACCGTCCGTTCCTTGGGTACGTTGCATTTGGTGCAACCCATGCCCCTCACCAAGCACCTGCGTCATACATGGCGAAGTATCGCGGTAAGTACGACGAAGGTTGGGACATTATTCGCGAGCGTTGGTTCAAAAAACAAATCGCTACCGGAGTGATTCCGGCTGACACTGTGTTGTCACCGCGTAACCCGGGCGTACAGCCATGGGACGAACTATCTGATAACGAACAACGCTTAGCTGCTCGTTTGCAAGAAGCATTTGCAGCCTTCCTTGACCACACAGATCACCAGATTGGTCGTCTTGTTGAGGGTTTGCGCAAGCTCGGACAACTAGACAACACGGTTCTTGTGATTCATGCAGATAACGGCGCGTCACAAGAAGGTGGGCCATACGGCGTCATGCACGAAATGAAGTTCTTCAACTCCATTTTTGAAACTCCTGACCAGGCCATCAAAGACATTGATGACATCGGTGGACCAAACAGCCACAACAACTACCCATGGGGTTGGGCACAAGTAGGCAACACGCCGTACCGCTGGTACAAGCAGAACACCCATGAAGGTGGCGTACATGTGCCAATGGTGTTCCATTGGCCAAACGGAGTTCCAAAAGACCAAAGAGGAACTAAGCGCGATCAGTTCGTATTTGTTTCTGACATCGTGCCCACGGTGTACGACATCATTGGTGTCACTCCGCCAAAGGTTCGTAAAGGCCTTGAACAAATGCCTGTTACCGGACATTCGTTCAAGTCATTCCTGAAAGACGCAAAGGCGCCTGCAACGAACACAGTTCAGCATTTTGAAAACATGGGCAGCTTGGCAATTGTTGCTGGCGAATGGAAGGCAGTGTTGAAGCACACTTCAGGTCAGCCATATAGCAATGAAAAATGGGAGCTCTACCACTTGTCGATTGACCGTTCAGAGTGCAACGACCTTGCCGATAGCGAGCCAGACAAACTGGAAGAGATGGTTGCCCATTGGTGGGAACAAGCAGAGATTCATGGTGTGTTGCCACTTGATGATCGCGGAGTGGAATTGTTTGGTTCTCGCTTCCGTAAGAACTCACCACACCCTGAAGATCGTCGTTATGTATACCGCCCACCAATGTCTCCAATGCCTGCTCAAGCGTCAGGTGGCGTCGGCGGTCGCAATGTTGACATCGTTGCCAAAGTTACGTACAAAAAAGGTGACGAAGGCGTTCTATATGCATCAGGTACGCAGAACTCTGGAATTTCAGTGTTCATTCAGAATGGTCGCTTGCTTCTTGATTACAACGCATTTGGTGATCACACCATTATCGAATCTGCAGACCTAGTTCCTGAAGGTGATCATGAACTGCGTGCAGTTCTTCGTCGCGGTAACGGAATGTCTGGTTACTTGGAAGTCACCATTGACGGAGTCTCGGGTGGTTCGGCTGAAGTGTCGTTGTACATGCGCATGATTTCTTCTGTTGGGCCAAGTGTCGGGTTTGATCATGGCTCGCCAATTTCAACTCGCTACAGCGCACCATTTGCTTACACAGGTGAACTACACGAGATCATTATTGAGTCGGGACCACGCCGAGTAGATACTGCAGCAGCTGAAGCGCAAGCAGAAATGAATCGTCAGTAATTTACTGAACGAGGGCAGCGGCACGAATAGTGTCGACAACAGCAGTACCCGGAGCCCCAGGTCCGAGCACTTCAGCAATGCCTGCTTCTTTTAGTAACGCAATGTCTTGTCTTGGCACAATGCCGCCGACAACTACAGGAATAGTGGACCCGCGTGAACGTAGTGCTTCCACTACCAATGGCGCAAGTGTCATATGAGCCCCAGACAACATTGATAAACCAATGACGTCTACGTCTTCGTCGATAGCAGCAGATGCGACAGTGTCTGGAGTTTGAAATAAGCCGGTGTAAATAACTTCCATGCCGGCATCACGCAGTAGGCGAGCAACAATTTTGATGCCACGGTCGTGACCATCAAGTCCGATCTTGGCAACAAGCACGCGCAGGGTCATTAGATAGTCGGCACTTCTATGTGGCGGCCAAACACTGTGCCCATTGACTTCATCATTTCGCCCACCGTAGCCTGCGCATTCGCCGCCGCAATCAGGGCGGGCATCAGGT
Organism: Ilumatobacteraceae bacterium; assembly: GCA_044341035.1. Lineage (GTDB taxonomy): Bacteria > Actinomycetota > Acidimicrobiia > Acidimicrobiales > Ilumatobacteraceae > UBA2093. The sequence goes on from JBIISL010000018.1 coordinate 12,006, forward strand.
TGATTTCTGGGTCTGCAGCTTCAGTTTCAAGAACAGCAAGTGATTCTGCAACAGCTGCCGCATTACGCGATGCACGCACGGCATCTAGGCGTCGGCGCTGTTTTTGTTCGTCTTCGTTAGTGATACGCAAGAGGTCAATTTCTTCTTCGTCGTTACCTTCGAGGAAGTGGCTAACACCCACAATGATCCGTTCACCCGAATTGAACTTACGTTCAAGGTCATAGGCCGAATCTGCAATACGGCTCTGGAACCAGTTCTCTTCAATACCGGCGATGCAGCCATCTAGCATCGAGCCGTTACCGAATGCTTCAATATCGGCGAAAATCTCTTCAGCCCTGCGTTCCATTTCATTGGTGAGCTCTTCGACATACCACGACCCACCTAATGGGTCAGCTACTGCCGTGACGTTTGTTTCATTGGCAATTACTTGTTGTGTGCGCAAGGCAATGCGAGCTGCTCGTTCAGTTGGCAGAGCCATTGCTTCATCCATTGAATTGGTATGTAGCGACTGTGTGCCGCCAAGTACGCCGGCCAAAGCCTCAATTGCTGTACGAACAATGTTTACTTCAGGCTGTTGTGCGGTAAGCGAAACACCGGCGGTTTGCGTATGGAAGCGCAATTGCAGTGAGCGCTCGCTAGTTGCTCCGTAACGTTCTTTCAACCAACGCGCCCAAATGCGGCGAGCTGCGCGGTACTTTGCAATCTCTTCGAAGAAGTCAATATGGGCATTAAAGAAAAATGACAAACGTGGCGCAAACGCATCAACTGATAATCCGGTTTGTGCTGCAAGTTCTACGTATGCAAAACCATTAGCCAAAGTAAATGCCAATTCTTCAGCTGCCGTAGAGCCTGCTTCACGAATGTGATAGCCAGAAATAGAAACAGAGTGCCACTTCGGCATTTCGGCTGCCGTGAACGCAATAGTGTCACGAACAAGTCGCATACCTTGGCGCGGTGGGAATACGAATTCTTTTTGCGCCTGGTATTCCTTCAAGATGTCATTTTGCAATGTGCCACCAAGACGCGCGCGGGGAGTGCCATTGCGTTCCGCCTGCGCGATGAACATGGAAAACAACACTGCGGCAGGTGAGTTGATGGTCATTGAAGTGGTGATTTTCCCCAAGTCAATATCTCGGTACAAGTCATCCATGTCTTCCACGGTGTCAATGGCAACGCCGCAACGGCCAACTTCGCCAAGCGACATGGAGTCGTCACTATCCAGCCCTAACAAAGTGGGCATGTCGAATGCGGTCGATAACCCGTCGCCACCAGAGTTGATGATGTCTTTGAATCTCTTGTTCGTGTCGTCGGCTGTTCCGAAACCAGCGAACATGCGCATGGTCCACAATTTGGATCTGTACATCGAGGCATATGGCCCTCGTGTGTAGGGGTAGACGCCCGGAAATTCCCCGTCGTCTGGTCCGTACACAGGCTGAAGCGGTATGCCCGACATGGTTTCAAATGCACCTGGGCGCACAGACGACTCAGTGAAAGCCGTGTACCAAATTTCACGAGGTGTCGTCATGCGCTAAGACTAACTGCCTAGGGGAGTTAGGTGCCTACCGAACCGCCCGTCATAGTTTCTACGAGTTGGATTATTCGTCTACACTTTTAAAAAGTTGATCACCCGGGGGGGGATGATGGAGCAATCAATTGTGACGTTTTTAGAACGTCTTTTACCTGATGCCACAAACATCGTTGTTGAAGACTTTCAGCAAATAGCTGGCGGCTTTTCACGTGAAACATTTAAATGTGACGCACGAATTAACCGCGGTGGTTCCGAAGAGGTGATGCCGCTTATTTTGCGCAAAGACCCGCCCGACGTTGAAGCCATTCTCAATACAAACCGTGCAGTAGAGCACAACCTCATTGAGTCATTGCGACTTCGCACCACAATTCCTGTGAGCCGCAGTTACGGCTATGAAATGGACCCGAAACCATTCGGGGAACCAGCAATGATTATTGAAAGAGCATCAGGTAACGGTCAAACATCTGCACTGTTTAATGGTGGAGAAGACGAAGACCAAGCGGAAAGCGTAATTAAGCATTTATGTGAAGTACTTGTTGAACTTCACAAATGTTCGATTAGCAAAATCGACCCAGATGGCGCCTTGTCGGATCCATTCCATCGCGGAATAAAAATCGATTCGTGGGATTCCTTTATGGACTCCACTATCGAATTCTTCGAGACCTCGTATACCTCATTCAATTACGACCCAATCTTGATGATTGCACTTGACGCCGTGTACACATTGCGACGCAATAAACCCCGGCCAATGCCTCTTGCAATTGTCCACGGTGACTTCAACCCTGCAAACTTCTTGTATGAAAACGGGCAAGTATCTGCTCTCATCGACTGGGAAGCCAGCCGCGTGGGCGACCCGCGAGAAGATCTGGGCTGGATGGTTCTGATGGATGTCATTAGCAACTCACACGTTATGGATTATCCGAAGAAGGAAGGTGGGTTCCTTTCTTATTACAACAAGCTCACAGGCAACGACATCACGCCAGAAGAACTTGGGTACTTCACATTGTTCGGCACTATGCAAATAGCAGTGCCGGTGCAGCAATTCGTTTCACGTCGCGTGAACAAGGAGTACATGTTGTTGCTTCCGTTCTACGTAGCTCAATCAAGTATGGGTGCATTGCCCGCAATGGCGCAGCTCATGGGATATGCGGGGGTACCAGCATGATGACTAATCCGACTCTTGACGATCTTCTCGAAGGTCTCATCGTTTCTCTGCAAAATGAAATCATGCCGCATGTCAGTAGCCCCAAAGCTCATGTCATGTGCCAAATGGTGCAGTCACTAATTCAAGAAGTGCGTCAAGCTCTGCCTGTCTATGACATTTATATTGCCGAAGAACACAACGACATGACCCGCGTTCTGCGTGATGTTGCAGCTGCTCTTGGTGATTCGACCGGCCCTGAGGCTGATCGCATTCGCGCACGGGCCAACACGCTTGGAGCGCTACCTAATGTGCCCATGCCAGCAGACCAAGTGCCCATTCGTGCAGCGCACCGGGAACTTAGTTATGCATTGCAAGACTGCATGACAGACCTTGATGTATTGCAACGGGCGGGCAATACGCGCGCTGATACAGCACTTCAATCAATTCGTGCGCATCTCTTGCCGCGCATTGTTCGTGACGTTGAGACATTGACAATCGCCGGCGGAATGGCCGGCCGAGGCTAACTACGCAGTTGTAATGGAATCAAGTACTACTTGAATTCCCATCACATAGCTTTCGCCTGGCTTCAAAAACTCAAGTGACGCTGCAAGTTCGGCAACTTCTGCATCTGAATTCACTGGTACAAACTGCACGGTGTCCCATTTGCGGCCATCACCCATAATTGTTCCTTCAGCCGAGAAGTTCACTGCGCCGGGAACAGCGGTGAATGCCCCTGCACGGTCAGGAGTCTGACGAACAATCATTGCCACTGTGCGAAGTTCAAGTGGGGTTGGGCGGTCACGCAAATCGAGTGACTCATCTTCTGGGCGACAGCACACCAAAGTAGTGCGCAACATGCCAGCAGCTTTATGAACATGCTTGTCACCAAAATCTTTACGGCTTTGCATTTCAATAAATGATGTGCGTGTGGCGTAACGAACAATTGCGATGCGGTCCCAGTCTTCGTCGCCCACGTTGTTGCTGGTTACATCACCAGCAAAAACAATTGTTGCGCCAATCTTGTTCAGAATTGAAGAAGGGTTGTAGCGGTCATCGGCTTCACGGCCACTGATCTCATGATCAACAACGCCATCTTCTGAGTACTGAGCAACCTCGTGATACTTCATCAGGTTCACCATGTAAATAGGACCGTCCTCTTCAGGGGTACGCGTTGCAAGAAACTTGCCGTACTCCTTATCAAGGGTTCCGTAGTTATGGTTTAGGCGAGGGGTCTCTGACATGGTGTTCCTTCAGCGGTCGGTGCGGATAGAGAAATCGTAAACCCTGATCGGTCGTACTGCACCAATCAGGCTGAATAGATTGTGTATTAGACCAGCGGTCCCCACACCTCAAGGTGATTCACGCGCTCAACACGGCGAATAGTGCGCAGATCAAGAAGCGATTCAAGGCCAGCATTGCTGAAAGCAGTACGTATCGCGGCCTGCGATGAGGCATCAACCGACGCCACTGCGTCGTGAAGGCGTTGCAACAGCCAGAACCGATACGGCATCACGGCAGTTTCTATCTCGATGCCGCGCCATGCAAACGCAGTCTTTCCAATACCTCGAGCACCTGGGTCTGGCAAACCATTCGTGCCAGTAACAAGATCTATCTGCTCCGTTAGCCACTCATTGGCATATGCCACATGTGCAGTGATCTCAGGTAAGTACTCATCAGCAATAAAACGCATCATGGCCACCAGAGTGTCAGGTAATTCATCACCGGCAATTAGTTCTCGAGAAGTTGTGGCGGAATCATAATATTCACCGTCATATGGTTCATAGGTGCTCATGCGTTCCACCCATCGGCCAACGCGTGGAGCATGCTTCTTAATGATGGCGGTTGGAGCTGGGTCACGGAAAAGGTGGGCCCACATTGGCCCCATTAAGCAATAGTCACCAAGTGTTGGTTGATGACCAAGCAGATATCCGTTGAGTTCAAGGTGTGCGCTGAAAAGTTCAAGCCATTCCATGAATGAGCTTTCAATCAGCTCTACAGAGTGCGGGCCTACTCCGAATGTGACTGCAGCTTTACGCATACGACCACTTGAACGAGCAAAGTTCATGCTGATCTGGTCTGAAGTCATCTTCGGAATAACACTGATGCCAAATTCGCTTTCCAAAAAGGAAAGGTTCTGTTCGTCGAAGTTCCAGCGATAGTGCATTGCTGGGCGAAGAAGACCTTCACCACCGAATAATTCAAACAGGTGTGTAACAGCGAGATGAACTGGTGTTGTTGGTCGTGCAGGGTAATCAGATAACCGGGCTTCTAATTCGAAGAAATCAATAATGTCTGCGCCATCTTGAATGATGCATCCATCCGGAGTTTCCATGCACGGCATAATCCAACGGCCAACAGTAGGAACAACGTGTTTCAGGTATCGCTCACTATTCGGGTGCACCTCTATGAAGTCAATGTTGTGCCTACGCAGGTACGAGCGAACTTTGCCGGTGTATAAAGAGACAGGTCCTCCGTAAAGGATGTATGGCGAAGATGTCATTGTGTCTATTTCTTTTTGGGTTTTACAGGTGGAAGAAGCTTCGTGAAGAAATCAAACAACTCAACTGTTGTTGTGGCACTCTCAATAAAGGGTGTCACTATGACATTGGAAAGCAAAATGGCCCCGTAGATCGAGCCGATTTTTTGTGCTTCCACTGCATTGATACCTCTATTTGTCTCCAGGTTTTTCACAGCTGCAGCGAGGGCAGGGAAAGCTTCGTAAATGTCTGGAAACGTGATTCCGTTCCTCATCAACCACAATGAAAGCTGTAACTGCTGGTTAATCTCCAGAATTACTTCTTGTGACCGCATATTGCCCGCTTCCGCTGCGAACTCACGAATGTTTTCAGAGTTGCGGGAATGAACAACCAAGAGAAGCTGCGCTTTGCTGCCAAACCATTCGGCGATGAATCGGTGATGCACTTTTGCAAGCGACGCAATTTCGCGAATGGAAATATCGTCCGGATTCTTTTCGCGAATCAGTGTGAACGCTGCACCGAGGAGTAGTTCCATGCCTTGTTCGCGCGTGCGTCGAGGCTGACGTGCCTTTTTAACCGCGGCCTTTTTCACAGGAACGACTTTTTTCGCAGCACTTTTCTTTGGTGCGGTCTTCTTAGTAGCAGGGGTAGCCATGGGTTATTACTTTAGCCCTGCTTGGATACTTTCTAATCAGCCAGCGATGAGACATGATTTGCGCCGGCGGTATCTCTGCAAAACATGGGTGTCGATAATGAGAGCTATCCCTAACAGCGCAACAGCTGCAATGCCATCTAGCCACCAATGATGTCCAGTGGCAGATACGGCAAACATGGTGAGTAATAAATGAAGCAGGAACAACCACCGCCATTTGCTGGTGCTCGCACCAATTACACCGAAAGACACCAGTGCTGCCCAACCAACATGGATAGAAGGCATCGCCGCAAACTGATCAGAAACTCCAGTGCCGACAGGGCCGTACACAGATAACCCATACCTGGTGGCTAGATCAACATAACCAAGTTCGGGAAGAAATCGGGGAGGAGCGACACGAACGTATCTGATAACAAGACAAGCAGCGGTCAGCATGGCTAATGCATTGCGCCATCGCGGGTATGCATCACGATGACGAATAAAAAGCCACACGAGAACTGCGACAGTTGCCGGCACATGAAAAACTGCATAGAAAAAATTTGTTGATCTGGCTAACCAGTCGTACTTCATTACAAAATGTTGCAGCGATAACTCTGTTGGTAACCCAATATTCTGTTGCCATCTATTGATGTCTTGAGCACGTTCAATCGCACCATTCGGTTGATCTAGTGGCAACACCATCGCAAGACGCCACAAGGTGTACAACACTGCGACAAGTGCAAACTCTTTACTCAGCGCAAATACAAAGTCACGCCGAGGGGTAGATGGCGCTTTAGAAAGGACTAATGCAATGATGGCGCTGACCAACGCAGCAATAATCGCCTGATTCCATGTCACCCACCGCATAGACAGCGAGAGTATCTGTTTCTAAACAGAGATCAGACGGCGCATTCCGATTCGCCGACTTCGCCGGAGAATGGCCCAGTCTCGTCATAGTCAACAAAGAAATCAGGTGCCACGTCTGGAAGTGGAATCTCATCAAGATCGCGTAAGCCATCTGCAACTGCGGTAGCACCACCAGAGCGGGCAAGCCAGCCCTGGAAGGTTTCAGCAGCTGAGCGTTCTGCGGCAAAGCGACGTACTACGCGAGCAACAGCTTCTGGTGCCGCCTTTGCCGGAACGCGCAATGCCTTTTCACCGAAGTGAATCTGCTCTTCGCCAACGTATCCGCCAAGAAGCATCTGATAACCAGGCAACGACTTGCCATGTGCACGACGCTCGACGCCAAAGAAACCAATATCGCTTGCATGGTGTTGACCACAGCTATTGGTGCAACCAGAAATGTTGATACGAACTCCGCCGACTTCAGCGAGTCCTTCTTCTTCCAGCTTGTCACCAATTGATTTTGCAAGTCCACGTGATTGCGTAATGGCAATGTTGCAGGTATCTGCACCTGGGCACGCAACAACGTCACGAGCAAGCTCGGCGCCAGGGCGTGCCATACCAATTGCATCGAGCATGTCGTATAGCTCGCGCATTTGGCTTGGCTGCAAGCTGCGGAACACCACGTTCTGACGATTCGACAAACGAACATCAGACTTGAAGTGACGTTGAATTCTTGCAAGCGCACGGAACTGGTCGGCAGTGATATCGCCCATTGGCGCGTACGCAATTGCTGACACGGTGCCATTTGCTGCACCGCGAATAACGCTTGCATTTTCCCAGCGACGGAACGGATCTGACGATGTGAAGTTAATGATGGTGCTTTGCCCAACCTGTGACACTTCGCCTTCAGCTATACGACCAGCAGGTGCATCACCAGCTTTCAGAACTTCAGCTGGAATTCCACCTGGCCATGATGACGAGGCGGGAAGTGTGTGGCGAATCTTGATGACACGACGACGTACTTCTTCAATTCCTAATTGGTCGACAACCCACTTCATACGTGCGCGCAACTTATTGTCGCGGTTACCTGTTTGGTCGAACACTCGTAATGCAGCTTCAACTGTTGGCAACAAATCTTCACGTGAAGTGAAGTCTTCTAACGCCAGTGCAGGGTGAGGGTTTGCACCAAGTCCACCAGCGATATACACACGGAAACCGGATTCAATTGAGCCGTCGTCTGCTGTGCGAGTTGCAGCAACAACACCAACGTCGTTGAACATTGCCTGGCCACAATCGGTTGTGCAGCCAGAGAAGTTCACCTTGAATTTACGAGGCAAACGCTGGCCCAGTGGGTTACGTACGAAATGGCGATACACCGCTTCAGCCCATGGAGTCACGTCGAGCTTCTCGTATGGGCAGGCACCAGCCAAGTGGCAGGCCATTACGTTACGAACAGTGTCACCACATGCTTCACGTGATGTCAATTGAACATCTGCAAGACGACGCAAGAGGTCTGGAATGCGACGAAGATCAACAAAGTGGAACTGAATGTTCTGACGTGTGGTGATATGGCCCCAGCCACGTGAAAACTCTGACGACAAATCAGCCATCACATCAAACTGCTCGGGGGTAATAGAACCTGCTGGCAATTTCACACGCACCATTTGTGCTGTTCCACCTTGGCGCTGGCCGTAGATGCCGTTGTTCAATCGCATGACGCGAAATACGTCATCTGAGATCTCGCCCTTCAAGAACTGATCAATGGCAATCTCGAACCGTTCAATGTCACGCAGTTGTTCTGCGTCAAGGTCACGTGGGATAGGGGCTTCTGCAATTGTCATGGCTATTCCTTTTCGCCCACCTCACGGAGGGCATCTGCTAGTGCTTTTCGTAATCTGCGTGCGTTATCTGGTGCAAGGTGTGCAACCAAACCTTCGCCATTGGCACCAAGTGGTTCAACGGTCAACACCACGCGTGGTGTTTCATCGTTGTAGTCATCGCTCACGGCAACGGTCCACATGATGGGTGTTGTGTCTTCAAGACCGTCCGGAAGATCTGTGGCATCAATCTGTACAACGTCAATCGAGCGGCGCATCTTAGGCACTCACTTCTAACTGATCAGTCGCTGTGGAGTCTAAGAATTCATACGCTGCAACTGCGCCAATAACAATGGTGCTCGGAGCCTTCAACGCAGTTGCGCCTAATTCGCCCAATGTGGTGCGCACAACAATTTGTTCAGCGCGCGTACCCCACCGAATTGCAGCAACCGGGGTAGTGGCCAATAAGCCACCAGCCATGAGTCGTTCAGCAATCAGGGCACGTTCTGACACGCCCATAAGAACCACGATTGTGCCGCCAACTTGAGCAAGTGCTTCCCACGCGATATTTACCGAACCACCTGATTCGCGGTGGCCAGTAACAACAGTGAATGCTGGCGACACATTGCGATGAGTCACAGGAATTCCTGCAGCTGCTGGCACACCAATGGCAGATGTAATACCCGGAACCACTGTGAACGGAATGCGCGCTTCCATTAGGGCTTGTGCTTCTTCGCCACCACGACCAAACACAAACGGGTCGCCGCCCTTAAGGCGTACAACGTTCTTTCCCTGTGCACCAAGATGCACCAATAAGGCGTTAATCAACTCTTGTGGCGTTGGATTACCAGGCTTCTTGCCCACATCAATGAATTCGGTACCGGGTTTTGCTAATTCAAGAATGGAATCGTTCGACAAATAATCATGCACGATCACGTCTGCTTCACCAATAAGGCGAACAGCCTTCACCGTAAGAAGTTCTGGGTCACCTGGCCCTGCACCAACAAGATGAACGGTCATTGCGCTGTTTCCACTTCGCGAACTACCGGGCATGTCATACCAAGGTCTGCCATGACACCCGCAATTATTGGTTGCCACTGCACATTCTCGGTTGATTCACCTTCAGCATGAATACGTGCTCTCTCAACAGCAAGACGTGACACCACTTCTTCAAACTCAGGGACAATCGAGAGTTCAAGGTGGGAACGCAACCACGATGCAAGAGCGGGGCTCGCGCCTCCAGTAGAAACAGTGACCATCAGATCACCACGACGAAGCGCTGCGGGCAAAGTAAAAGCACAACGGTCTGGGTCGTCAGCTGAGTTGATCCAAATTCCTTTGGCTTCGCACTCATCAAAAATTTGCTGGTTAACCGGCATGTTGCCGGTAGCGGTAATTACCAAACGGAATGCATCAATATCTCCGCTCACGTATTCGCGTTGCACCAAGGTGACAGGAAGAGAATGGAACTCGTCGACAAACATGGGCGACACGACAGTTACTTCAGCGTCAGCCATCAACAGTTGTTCCACCTTGCGATATGCAATGCGACCGCCTCCGACCACCAAGACGGGTCGGCCGTGAAGGTTGAGGTTCACAGGAAACTGCATCAGGGCAGGCTATCTAATTCCCGACTAATCCAGTCAGAATTAGGGGGAATGCCCCAACACCTGGCTTTTCCCTATGGCGTAGGGGTGGCAGCGTCCGCCCAATAGGCGTGGGTGCCGCTGCAGATGCGCTCTGGCAGTTGTATTCGGGCCACTGGGCCATCGCTGAGGCCTAGGGCGTCAAAGATCTCACAATGGCTCACATCGTTCGCAATGTCCATCGTGAACGTCACCAAATAGCCATCGTCTTCGCTGGTCGGGTTCGGCCGCGGGGCAAACACCGTTTCACTGGCATACACACCAGCTGGCAAACGGAAAGTCTCTTCTTCGCCGGTGGTCACATTGTGTTTGATGAGACCTTCAAATGTGAACCAGCCTTCTGTAGGCACAACGGAATACACATAGTCGTATTTCTTGCCGGCAATCTGTGGGTTGATCATGCCGAACTCAGTCACGGTGTCTGACAACAGTCCTTCACGCACTGCACCAGTCTTCATATTCAAACGCCAGCGGTATGGCTTTGATTGCATTGCATACAAATCAAGAAAACGAAACATGCGCTGATCAACAGTTGCCTCTGGTCCCATAGTGGGCGAGGGGTCGAATTGGAAATACCCATCAACCACAACCTCGTCTCCGTCTTCGAACGCATTTATCCAATGCAACACGTATGTTGCTTCACATTCAAACCACTTGATGTCGTGTTCTGTTCCGTGACGCGGGATAACACCAAGACGCGTCGGCATATCTGGGTGAAACTTTGTGGCATAGATGCCGCGTTCAATCAGATCTTCTTTCCAAAACAGTGGGCAATCATTCAAGATGGAATAACGCGGCGTAAAACACATGTCATGAGGCAAGCGCGGCCCTGGCAGCGGTACCGGTGTGTAATGAGTTAATTCGCCAGTGGGCCCCAATACTCCGTAATGCATGTACGGGTATGTGGTTTGGTAATTGAAGAACAACATCTCGCCAGTTGCCGCATCAACTTTTGTATGTGCTGAAACACCGGCAGCAGGAAATGCACCATCCCACGTAGCGCGACCTTTATCTTCCAGTGTCACCGGATCTAATTGATACAAATCACCGCACTGGTAAAAACTAGAAAGCGCCACGCCGTTATGCACCACAACATCGGTACTGCTGGCATCTTTCATACGGGTACGCGCACCCCAGCCATCAGTACGCACTGCAGTTAACGGTGATTCAGCAAGGCCAGACCATTGCGGCCCACCAGCTGCAAGGTCAGTTGCCAAACCTTCAGTGCGCACCATGCGATTGCGGTATTCAGCGTTCCCCTCACGAAATGACATTGCATGAATCATGCCGTCACCATCAAACGGGTGGTACCGCTCGGCGTTCGGCACTAACGGGTTTTCGGTGTTGCGCAAATACACACCATTGAGATCAGCCGGAATTTCACCTTCGACATGCATGTCACGCGCAGTCCATTCGCGAGTCTGTGGCCGCCATGCCCCCGTGCGGTACGGGTGGGTATCGCCAGCAGGCAACAGAGAATCCCATTCGTGTTCAATGCTGATTGTCACAGGCCCTCCCATTGCGGTTGGCATGACTCTATGCGGTTGTGGGGACTATACAAATAGCCAGATACGGTCTATTGCGTGACACAACGCATCCCCGTGGCTGAACTACCTGAATCCATTGCCTGGGTGGCCACAGAGCTTGACCTCATTGATTCTGACGGCACGATTTCTCGAACTCACTTACGCACCCTCGGCGAATTTCTGCTGCGATACGGCAGTGCGCCAGCCGCAACTCCTGCCCCCACAGTTCGCACCCGTGCACGCACCAAACCAACCAAAGCAGAAGTACGCACAGAACTCACTGATCGCATCTCTACATATTTGTCTTCGCACCCCGGTGCAACACTGAACGAAATTTCCACAGCGCTTGCTGTGCCACTGCCTGCGGTCACTACTGCATCACGCCCTGTCGACTGGCTGATTCTGGGAGAAGACGAATTAGTCGCATCATCAGAACGCGTTGAGTCGGCCACTATTGCTGCAACCCGTGACAAAGCTAAGGGCGCATTACAAGCTGCAAACTTGATGGCGTCGCCACTAACTCACAATGCGTACACAACGTTGTTACGTAGCGGACGCGTGCAAGGCCCCAGTGTTGCCCGCATTGTGCAGTTGTTTGGCTCATGGACTGCTGCATGTTCCGCAGTCGGAGTATCTAGTGGTGAAGCCTTGCGATCAAACTATGAACGCACATGGGATGACGAACAACTCTTTGGCTTCGTTGAACGATTCCTGCGTGAACCTGCACATCACGGTGCAAGCCATCAATTCGATATCTGGCGTTCCACAGTGAACGGAACACAGAAAGTGCCATCACTTGGCACAGTACGCAACATCCTTGGTGGCACATGGGGCGATATTCGCACCAGCACCTTGCGCCGCATGCGCGCCACCTGGGCTAACTAATTCGCGTAATTGCCATGTGTCGCACAAGCGGCTTACCTGGCATCACAACATACGGTTCAGTATTGATTCCGTTCGGTGGCCCCGATTGCGGTTCAAAACAAATACCTGCTGGGTTTGCGTTATAAATCACCCAGTGCGAGCAGTCGCTTGAAATTTCTACTTTCACTTCACCAATAGTGAGCCATGGCATGGTGATTGGCTTAACAAAACAGTCGTCATATTTGCGGTGGGGCACTGGTACACGTTGATTCGTAGTGATGCCGCTGACATCTTGCTGCAACATTGCAGTGAAGTTGTGGTGTGAATGGCGAGGTGGCAAGAACCACGGATGCCAACCAACTTGCGCTGGCTGTGGCTCGGCTGCATCAAGAGTCAACGTAAACAGCACATCACCATCAACAACATCAATCACATGGGTCACAGTTCCGGCAAAGGGCCAATCAGAACCTAGATCGCATGTCATCGTTACTTTTGCCGGCAACTGTTCAACAACAGTCCACTCAACATCAAGCACGGTGCCGTGTAATGCATTGGGTGGCAACCGCAATGGCAACTCATATTGCAAACCACGAAACATCAAGACCCCATCGCGCACTCGGCCAGCAAACGGAACCATGGGGTACAAGCCCCAACCCAGTGTGTCGTCTGCAGCGGTCACCAATAACTCGGTGCCATCCATAACAAGAGACGACACGCGACCACCGGCTGAAGTATCGATAGAGATAGAGGTTGAACCCGCAGACAGTTGCACAATTGGCACCTAGCCACGATAACCACGGCACATAGATTCCGTGTCGGTAGCGTAAGAACTTGTGCGCGGCTTAGGAACTCTCATCAATACCTCTACGGTCATTGTCGGAAGCTCTATCGGCTATTTCATTGGTCACCGCATTCGTGAATCAATTCGCACCATCGTTGTGCAGGTAATTGGTCTTGCCACTGTCATCATGGGCATCAGCAACGCCATGGATACTCACAACTTGGTCTTCCCACTTGTCGGCATGGTTATTGGCGCAGTCATTGGCGAGTTACTGCATATTGAAGAACGTCTCGAAGGAATAGGCGAGCGCCTCAAGAAACGGTTTGCTAAAAAATCTGATGACTCAAGCACATTTGTCGAAGGCTTCGTTACTGCAACATTGCTATTTTGCATCGGCCCCATGACCATTCTTGGTGCAATTGAAGACGCCAGTGGTCGCACGCCCCAGTTGTACATCATCAAGGGAACCCTCGATGGCTTCATGTCGATCATCTTTGTTTCCATCTACGGCATCGGCGCAGCGTTCAGCGCCATCGGAGTTTTCGTTGTCCAGGGCTTACTCACTCTCGGCGGTACCGGCATTGATTCGCTTCTTGACGACCGCATGAGAACTGAACTCTTCGCTGCCGGCGGATTCACAGTTCTCGCAATTGGACTGAATCTCCTAGAAATCAAGAAGATAAAACTCGGTTCACTGCTTCCAGGACTCATTGTCACGCCAATCCTCGTGGCAATCTTCGCTCGATAATCTCATACAATTATCAGGTGACATTCGCGCGCCACCTTCGAACCTTGTGCGCAGGGGCAGCTCTCATCTGTGGGGTCGTCTCCATTCCGACTTCAGTCTCAGCGGCCGAAGCAACCACCAACAAAATAACGTGGCTTCCATGTGGTGCAATTGAATGTGGGAAAATCACGGTTCCCGTTTCCAAAGGCATCGATAGCAGCGGCACAGTTGCGATATCTCTATACAAGCGCAAGGCAACTGTCGGATCATCACCTCGCACCTTGCTCTTACTGCCAGACCGCGAATACGGAAACGATGCACGAACTCTTGCCGAAAAAGCAGTTCTCACCTTCGGAACCGCGATATCGAAGTTCAATGTCATCTCGGTTGCTCCACGTGGCGCAGCAGATGCAACTATGCCTGTCGGCAGTGAAACAAAAATCGGAACACTCAACATGGTTGATGACCTTGAAGCGGTCCGTTCTGCATTGCAATTAAAAAAAGTTTCTATCATCGGGTGGGGTAGTGGTGCAACCACTGCCACTGCATTAATCATGAAGAAACCATCAGTAGTACAAGCGGCCGTTCTTGATTCTCCAATTGATCCATCAACATCCTTGGTAAAACAAGCAACGAAACATATCGAAGCCACAACAGCTGGTGTACTCACTGCTATGAAATGGTGTGCATCACATCTTGCATGCCCCATGAACGCAAACGTTGCTAAACAGCTAGGACTCTTGAAAACACAAATCAGACTCGAGCGAGTAGCTGCCGGCATCACCTTTGATGCCATTGCCCGCGCCGCCGCACGAACCATTGTTATGGGTAATCCGCAGGAACTCTTTGTATCAATTACTTCAGCCAACAAAGGAAATTCCAAACCTCTTCTGGCACTTGCCGGCACAGAACCCACAGCCGCCCAGGCGTATGGCCGTTGTGCTGACGTATCGCGTGCTGGCGCTCAAAAGATTGCGGAAGCTAACGCCGCTGTGAAGCCTTACAAATTCACCATCGGCTCTGAAGCACAGCTGTACGCCATTTGTTCACAACTCGCGGAATCAGACCGACCTCTCGGCACAGTCAAACCAGCAGCATCAGCCACAGGCGCAAAGGTGCTTGTCAATATGGCACGTGGCGACCAAGTAACTGCACCGTCAGTCGTTCGCGCAATGGCAAAGAAAATGAAGTGGACCTACGCGCCTGTGTACGGCAACCGTCATCTCATCGTTGGCCATGACAACGCAACCACTGTTGCAGCCATGAAGTTCATCGCCAACTAGGCGATGAAATCGCGAATCAACGCAGCTAATTCCAGCGGTGTATCACCCTGCACGCTGTGGCCGGCTTCCAACACATGTTCAACCCGCGCATGAGGCGCACGCTTCACCAATTCTGCTTCGTCTTCATCAGTCACTACTGATTGCTTACGCATTCCGCGTACAAACATGATCGGCTTTCCATAGCCAGACACCACATCCCACAACGGCGCAGTAGACGGACGCTTGTCGCCATCTTCCACAGCTGATTTCATCTCTGGCAACGGTGGCGCATCAGCACGGCGGTAACGCCATACCCACGAACCGTCGTCTTCTTGCAATGCGTTATGCAAAATGCCACGACGCAAACTTTCCACCGTTCGTGTGGGGTTGAACTCAATGGTGCGCTTCAACAATTCTTCAAACGAAGGAAACGTTGCAGGCCCATTCACAAAGTCAGTGATCTGCTTTGTCTTTTCTTGGTTCACACCTGGCGTGATATCTACCAACACCATCTTGCGCACCAAGTCACCGTGGTCACGCGTCAACGCCAACGTAGTCAAGCCACCCAATGACATTCCAACAACAGCCAACGCATCAGGCGCCAACGCACGAATCACAGTGGCAATGTCCGCAGCATTCTGTTGCATCGGCAATGCATCTGCGCTAAACCCTGCAGCAGAATCTGAATGGCCATGACCCGGCAAGTCAATGCACAATAACGGCATATCAAGCGCCAACGCCACCGTGTCCCAGGTATGAGCGTTCTGTGCGCCACCATGCAAGAACACAATGCGCGGCGAACCCGTGCCCCACTTCAACGCCGACAGCTTTCTAGTGCCATCAACCGAAATGAATTCTCGGGAAACTACTGGGGGCCCCGCATATGCAATGCCATATTCCGATGCGTTTTCATGAAACATCGAGAACTCGTCGTATGAGACCTTTTCAACCATGCATCGAGCGTAGTGAAAAGGGCCGCCATGCAGATAGACAGAGGTATGGCACGTGACCATATCTATATCAATGGGCTCCGGCTCATGGCTCTTGTTGGTGTGTTGCCGCACGAACGTGAAGGTCTGCAACCTCTCCAAGTAGATGTCGACCTTGAAGTTGATCTGTCAGAAGCGGGCATCACCGACAACCTTGACGACACTGCCAACTACGGCGCTATCTCTCAGGCCATCGCTGAAGTAGTGCGCGATTCAACAGACACATTGCTTGAGCGTCTCGCTGCTCGCATCGCAGACCGTGTTTTGCATTTTGATCATGTGGAAGTCGCGAACGTCACTCTCACCAAACTTCGTCCACCAATTCCTGAAGACCTCGTGTCATCAGCTGTGCGCATTGTGCGTAGCCGTGTCGACATGCGCGTTCCTGCTCGCCACCGCGCCATCGTTGCGCTTGGTTCCAACCTCGGCGACCGCGTTGCCTACTTGCGTTTCGGTCTCGAGAGCCTGTCGAATGTCATTGCGCAATCACAAGTATTCGAAACAGACCCAGTGGGTGGCCCTGACAATCAAGGCGCCTATCTCAACATGGTCGCCATTGTCGATACAGACCTCGACCCATTCGCACTGTTGCGTCGCTTGCTACAAATCGAAGCCGATGCTCACCGCGTACGTGTTGAACGCTGGGGCCCTCGCACCCTTGACCTCGACATTCTCTTTTACGACGACTACACACTCACCAGTGAAGAACTCACCATCCCGCACCCACGTTTCTCAGAGCGTCGTTTTGTTCTTGAACCACTTGCCGAAGTTGCGGGCGAACATTGCCCGTCACATTGGCGTGATCGTTTACCGCAATACGGCGTCTACCCGCGCGGTCCTATCGACTCACTTGTCGCACACGTCACCACTTCGTGACATCCATTGCACTTCTCGTGCCTGCCTTCAATGAGGCACAGGCCATGGCGCGCACCGCCCTTGTTATGCGCGAAGCCCTCGACGCCGGCGTTGTCACTTCTGCCACCGTTCTCGACGGCGGCTCTACCGACGGCACCACAGAAGAAGCATTGCAATACGGCATTCGTTCTCTTCACATTCCAAGTCTGCAACCAGAACTTGGCCCTGTCTTAGGTAAAGGTGATTCGCTATATCGCGGTGTCCATGCCGTCCCTGCTGACTGGTATGTCTTTCTCGATGCTGACCTTGGCAACATCTGCATTGATCACATCACTGCACTCACGCAACACATCGGCGAACCCAATGTCTCGTTCATCAAAGGCGGCTTTGTTCGTGTTGATGAACACGGCGAACCACGTGAAATTCCCGCCGGCCGTGTAACCGAACTTGTTGGCCGTCCACTCCTACGTCGTGCCGCACCACAACTCACATATCTCTCGCAACCACTCAGCGGCCAAGTAGCCATTGAAGGAAACCTCGCACGTTCACTCAGTTTCGTTACCGGCTACGGCATTGAAATTGCAATGCTCATCGACGTCTTTCGCCTCGTCGGCGCAGACGGCATCGTCGAAGCCGACATGGGCACCATCAACAACCGCTACAAACCTGACGACGCCCTCGAAGACGTACGCGACCAAGTACTGGCCGGTGCCGCACTACGCATCATCACTATGCCCGACTACGGCCTAGTCATGCACGGCCAAGTCACCAACCGCGACTAGGTCTCAGGTGGTGGGGGCGCGCCACAGGGAACGGTCGAGCAATACATCGCTGCCCAGTTCCGCATGGCCTTGCAACACATCCCACACATCAAGAAAGTTGCGCACTTCTTCAATATCGTGCACGCGGTAGATACCAGCACGAGTCAAAGTCAATGTGTGGGCAATAGCTGCCAACGTGCCGCTTAAGCGTTCACGTGGTGGTCTACCTGTAATTGCACCAATGAAGTCTTTACGCGACACAGGGAACAACACAGGGCGTCTGTATTCCAACAACTTCGACACATGACGCAACACATCGACAGTTTGTGCCGGAGTCTTTGCAAAGTCTGGGCCCGGATCAACAATCACTTGTTGGCGTGACACACCAGCTGCTGCCAACACAGCAAGTTTGTCGTCCATGAACGACAACACATCAGCAACCACGTCTTCATACAGATTCGCATCAGTTAAGCGCACCTTTGGCCTGCCACGGTTGTGCATCAGTATGTAGCCAGCGCCACGCGAAGCCACTACGTCTGCCAATTCGGGGTGCAGCAACCCACTGATGTCGTTAATGATGTGTGCACCAGCATCTAATGCCGCAGCTGCCACAGCCGGTCTATATGTATCAATGCTCATAATGGCGTCTGTGTTACCCGCCACCCATTCGATCACTGGCGTAATGCGTTCAATCTCTTCGTCTTCGGAAATCTCTGGCACACCCGTAATGGCCGACTGTCCACCAATATCCAGAATGTCTGCACCTTGAGCCAACACTTCACGCGTACGTTCCATCCGCGCTTCCACGGTTGCATACTTCCCGGCATCAGAAAACGAATCCGGCGTTGCATTAATAACGGCCATAATCATGGGCCGATCAATATCGATTGTGAGTCCGCGAGCTACCAACTGAGGCATGCCCGCAACGCTATCGGCGAAGTCACTGGCCCGAAATGTGTTCGCATTCTTTACCCCTTCGAAGGATAAAGAGAGAGGCCTTCAATGATGCAGTGCGGAGCTAGAAGCCGTAGCTAAAACAGCGTTATGTTGCTCCCTGCTGAAAGTACCACCTGTGATCATGCCTGAGTTCTGAATAGAAAGACAAGTACTAATATTCAAAATGACTACTAAGGGAGATAAACAGTGGCGGCCAGAACGCAAAAATGTTCGGAGTGTTTAGAACTATTGGTAGAGACATGGGTCCACACGAATGGCGCAATGAGTCGCACCCTTGTTGTTCAATGCCCAAATCATTGTGATTTGAAATGTCCGCGTTGCAATGAATCGGTAACGGTCACTTCAAGTCGATTAAGTAAAAAATACTTAAAGTGCAAATACTGCGAGTGGAGAGGAAGCTGCCCGGATCGTCAGTTTGCTAAATCAAAAGAACCGCTAAAACTTGAGGCCGAACAAGACGAAATTCTTTTGAAGAGGAGGGAAACGCGACGTCAGAAGATACGAAAAAAGGTTGCAACTGATGAATTGAGTGTGGGTTCAAAATGTCCTTTTTGCGGTCTTGTTCTGTTGCAACTGAAGAACCTTGAGTTAACTTCAAAGTTGGGAAATGACTTTAGAACAATTGGGTTGTCGTGTGGCGATACCGCGTGTGATTCCAAATGGTGGGTAGATATCAAGGTTGATCACCTCCTAAAAATGCATGATTTGTATATCAAACCCGAAACTTCAGAAACTTCAGAAACTACAGACAAGTGCGAGTCTTGCGGGCAACCCATTCTGCACGACGGACGGTGTGGCTGCAGCTAATGAATCCTGCTAGTTGATGGTGCAGCAATTATCTTGTTCTCCGCCTAATTCTCTTTGGCATACGCCGGAAAGCATCCGCATCGCTATCTGTGAGTAGTTCTAGAACTTGTGACCGTTCAGGAGTGCCAGGCCCTCGGCAGAAGGCGCTTGCTGCAGTTCGATCAGCGAGTCGTCGTTGTAGGCAATAAGAGTCACGTCGATATCGCCCGCTTCGTTCTCGCAGATTTGCTTGGCCACCACTGCTGCTACAGACCCAGGGAAGCCAAAGATTCCAGTAGAGATTCCAGGAATGGTGACAGAGCGAAGCTTGTTCTGGTTGCATACCCGTATAACAGCGCGATAAGCGGATGCCAGTTCCCCAACCTGCTTTAGTTCGCTTGCTGTCAGCGGCGCAACAAGGTCACGGCCCTTGCGACCAGACCACACTGGACCAACAGCATGAATGATGTGAGCGGCTTTCAATCCGAATGAAGGAGTGATTACTGCATCACCGGTAGGGCAGTGACCGGTTGCATTGCAAGCCTCGGTGAGCTTGCGGTGTGCATCTTGGCCACCGACTTTTTTCACCGCACCAAAGATTGAACCGCACACTCCGCCGCCTTCACGCAGTCCCGAATTAGCGGCATTGACGATTGCATCTGTCTCTGCGAATGTGATGTTGCCCTGGATAATTCTCAGTGTCATCTTTGTTTTG
>JBIISL010000059.1:0-10203 GCA_044341035.1 Ilumatobacteraceae bacterium
CTCGATGTCATTCAGGCACGCATAGCTGAGCGGTTGCGTGTATCGCGACCATCAGTATCAGAAATGATTAAGCGCATGTCTGATGAATCTCTTGTCGAAGTTGCTGGCGGAAAAATCACACTGACAGTTTCTGGTGAAGAACTCGCAGTACGAGTGGTACGTCGTCACCGCATTGCGGAGCGCTTCATCACTGACATCTTGGGTTTGTCGTGGTCGCTCGCACATCGCGAAGCTGGCCGTTGGGAACATGTCATGTCACATGAAGTGGAAACTGCAATGAGCCGTTTGCTCGGTGAACCCACCACCTGTCCTCACGGAAATCCAATTCCTGGCAGCGGATACATACCCCCAGCAGCCAAGAAATTGTCAGAGCTTTCTTCAGGTCAAGATTTTACTGTTTCCCGCATTCCCGAGGAACTCGAGTTCACTCCCGGCATGTTGGAATTCCTCGAGACTTCTCACTTGGTTCCGGGATCGCACGGAACAGTGCAAATAGGGCCAGAAGCTGGCGACATGACTGTCTTGATTGATGGCATTTCTGTCACGGTGGATTCCTTTGCCACCGTGCGCATACTTGTCACTGTCTAATTCCCTCACCATCGGAGCTTCTCGATGACGAATATCAAACGCCACCTGAGTGTTGCTTTTTGCGCTATCGCCCTCACTTCCTGTGCAACCGAAATCACCGGTAGTACCGAATCAACAGTTGCTCTAGTTACAACAACAACAACTGCCGCCGTCGCACCAACTGGCTCCATCATCTCCCTATTGGAACAATTGCTCCCGATAGCAGACGGTCTCGGTCAGGCAGTCGTAGACGGCGACTCAAAGGTATTCAAAGCAAAAGTTGCACAAGCCGATGCAATCATGGTGGCCATTGAGCCTTTGATTCGAGAATCAAAGATTGATGTGCTCGAAAGCGTTCAGCGGGTCGTTGACCTAATGCATACGGCCACCGAGAGAAAACGCCCGGCTGATGCAGATAAGGCACTCCGCTTTATTCCACTCATCATTGACGCGGTGACACCACTTCTGTACAAATAATCGTTACAACATTGCTTCAGGCAATGGCATCCGATGCACCACTGTCAAACTGCGCGTTGAACGCGTCAGTGTCACATAAAGCAGGCGCAAGCCCTGCGCATCGTCAGCAACAATTGCTGATGGCTCCACCACGATGACATCGTCAAGCTCTAGTCCCTTTGCAAGCGAAGCCGGAACAATAGACAGGTTCTCGTCAAGGCCAGCGGCTTGTGCGCGTCCGTGAGGAACTGATGCTGCCTCTAACGCAGCCGACACGTTGTCAACCATGTCATCAGGGCAAATAATGGCAGTTCTGCCTCCACCTGATTGTTGAAGCAGTACTTGGGCACGCGCGATGACGGCTTCGTACAACGCATCAGTGGAATCAACACGAGTAATGATTGGCACTTCGTCACTATCTCGCACACTGCGTGGTGCACGAAGACCAGGAGTTGCCGCATGCATCACTTTGTCTGCAAGTTCCATGATTTGCGCTGGAATTCGATATCCGACCGACAAACCGACAATGCGTGGCGCCTTGCGTGATGGCAAATGTTCAAGAACATCTTTCCAATCATTTGGTGCAAGAGGACCAGTCGCTTGGGCAATATCGCCAACAACCGTCATTGAGCCACTTAGTGAACGACGCGTAACCATGCGTAATTGCATCGGAGTGAGATCTTGCACTTCGTCAACAACAATGTGTCCGAAGGTACGAATTTCATCAGTCTCGTCGATCTTGCCGCTCTTACGTGGACGTGGGCCCAGTAAAAAACGTGCTTCATCAAGCAATGCCGCATCTGCGTTGCTCCATCGCACATTGTCTAATGAATTAGACCGATCGCGATACAGCGCCAAGTAATCAGCCTCTGGCAAAATGCCATTAGCTGCCAATTTCAACAACGCTTTTGAACCGAACAGGTCGTGTAGCAATTGGGCTGGTGTCAATACTGGCCACATGCGTTCAAATACTGCGCGAATTTCTGGCGTGCCAGTAAGCGCATCACGAATATCTTCTGCATCAGCACCGCTTCGGAAACTTGCAGCCAATGCTGCCCACACTTCGTTTTCCACATAACGACGCGCTTGGTTGTGCCGGTGGTAGCGACGACGCGCAGCCTTAATGATTTGCACTGACTCTTCAGCACGCAGACGAACAAAACCAACGCCATATGGCAATTGCACATCTTCACGCAGTGGTCGCTCGCGGTCTGTAATTGCTTTGTCAATAACTTTTGCAATGCGCTTGTTGCCCTTGACACGTGCCACATTCGAAGATTCCCTCAACCCGAACTGCACCTCAGGAATCAGGTCAGCCAAAATGACCTGCTGCACGCCCGCTTCACCAAGCGACGGCAATACGCGTTCGATGTAACGCAAGAACACTCTGTTTGGCCCAATAACCAATACACCTTGATCCTCCAGGGGAAAGCGATGCGTGTACAACAAATATGCGGCGCGGTGAAGCGCCACAACTGTCTTTCCTGTTCCAGGACCACCCTGCACCACAAGCACGCCCGCCTGTGGTGAACGAATGATTTCGTCTTGTTCGGCCTGAATGGTAGCAACGATGTCACCTAGTTGTCCGGTTCTGCTGCGACCAAGCGCTGTTAGCAATGTGCTGTAACCACGAAGTCCTTGACGTGGATCATCACCGAGTCCATCATCTTGCCCAACGCCAAGATGACCTTCGCCAAACAACTCATCTTCAAGTGCCAACAGTTGTGGCCCTTCAACAACAAAATGCCGACGACGTAGCAAGCCCATTTGTTCACGACCAGTGGCCCGATAAAACGGTTCAGCAACAGGTGCGCGCCAGTCAACAACCACAGGTTCACGGTTCGCGTCTGCAACAGCCAACCGACCAATGTGAAAACTTTCGACTGCATCTTCGGTATCAGCGGTGCGATCAATGCGACCAAACACCAAGGCAGCATTCCCTAATTCAAGTTGTTCCAATCGATGCACAAGATTCTCGTCAAACACATTGCGTTCTAAACGTGCTTGGAATGTTCCTCCTGGCCCTGACGACGTGAGGTCACGAATCTTTAGTGCGCCGACACGGCTTGCTTCCAGGCACTCATAGGCATGCAGGATGTACGCCTGCTCTTGCTCTAACTCTGGGTGCTGCTGGGTCATAGACACCAATCTGCTTTCCACGTGCGACCTGTTTTCAGGGTCTTAACAGGTTATCCCCCCACAACTCGCCAACAACACCTGACCGCCGCACACATCCCGACTGCACAACGGGCTTGGGTTTTGTCACGATCTCGTCCCGGTATTCGGTTTTCCTAGGAGGTTCATCATGCAGACACGTTCCATTCACCACCGGCTCGCCTGGCTATCCATCAGCCTCCTTTTGCTCACGGTCTTCATTGATATGTCACGACACCCGCAAGTGGTGCTTGCCGAGGCCAACGGTGCAGGATCACTTGTCGGGGACAGTATTGAAGCTGAGGTGAGCTTCAACGCACCTGTCACAAAAGACCCATGTACCTGGCATGTCGTAACAAGTGTTTCGAAAACTCCTGGCCCATCTTCTGGTCCTATCACGGTGCGAAACAAAGCCGACTTTCAAGAGGTGCTGTACATCCGACGTTGCCCTGCTGGTCAGTCATTTCATTGGATACCACAATCAACGTCTCAGCGAATTGCTGAACATTCCGAAAACAAAGTGTCTCGACTGGTCAACATGCTGCTTCTAAAAACAGCGCCTCCTTCACACAAAATGGTGGTCAATGTCGGCACATGGTTTTGGGTGCCGCGTGCAGTGTGGAAATCTGTGAGCGTCACGGCATACATTCCTACGTCGGCCGGCCCGATATCTGTCACCACAACGGCCACTCCCACTTCTCTCATCTATTCACCCGGAGATGGCAACAACGCCGTGACATGCAGAGGTCCTGGCACTCCGTGGTCACGGTCTCGTGGCGATAACGACGTCAGCGACTGCATGTACACATACCGTTCGGCGTCCCACACCAGGGCGTCTGGAACATATGCAGCAAACACCGCTATTAAGTGGTCAGTCAGCTGGCGTTCTAATTTGGGCGTCGGTGGCGTATTACCCAGCATCCGAACGGGTATTACTTCTCCCGCACGGGTGCTGGAACTACAGGCATTGTCTCGATGAGCGATTCCGCCAATAGCCTCGTGCGGTACCCCTGAAAGGCTCCACGATGAACGAAGACAAAGATCGCTTTCTCCTTGACCGCCGCTACACAGCAGCGTTTGAAAATCTTGAAGACGCAACCATTGCAACGTTGACGTTGGCACTTGAAGGTGACCTTCGCGACGGATTCGCTCGCATTGTCGGTTTGCCTGCAACAGCCTTTGACGATGAAGCATCGCTTGGCGCTCTCGTTCGTGACGGCATTGCCAAGCGCCGTGCCGCACATGACGCAGGTGTAGTTCTCGCAGAACCATGCACACAGTGGACCATTGAAAAACTTGCTGACTCTTCAGAGGATCCATCTCTTGAGGAATTGCACGCTGTTTTGCCAGAAGCGCTCGAGAAGTTTGGCCTTGATGCAGTACGCCTCATGGTTATTCAGTACTCGCGTTCACTGAAAGGTTTCCGTTTGCTTGTTGCATCCGATGAGCGTTTCGCACCATCAGGTCCTGCACCAACTACCGCTGTACGTGAAATTGACGAGGCTGCTCAAGCAGCAAAACGCGAAGCACGCAAAGCCCGTAAGGCTGAAGAAAAAGCTGCAAAAGCTAAGCAGCAAGGCCGCCGCTAACCAAAAAAGACAGTGGCAACATCGTCGTAAATCGACAAGTCGACATACCGAGTTTTACCAACAACATCGCTTAGTGGCACCGTCACAATATCGTCGCCACGTACGGCCATCATTGAGTTATCAACTCCATCGTGCACAGCAGTGACTGCTGCTACGCCAAGCCTGGTGCACAATACGCGATCAAAAGCATTTGGTGTACCGCCACGTTGCACATGCCCGATTTGTACCACCCGTGTTTCAAACCCCGTTCGCTCGAATAATTCACGCGCCACTTCAACACTGATTCCACCGAGTCGTGGTCGACCAAATGGGTCCATGTCATACTGTGGCGCGGCCATCGTTCCAACTTTTGGAATTGCACCTTCTGCCACAACAACAATGGATGCGTAGCGTCCCCGCGAATGTTTTCTCATTACAGCGTTTGCCACGTCATCAATATCAAATGGGCGTTCAGGAATCAGTACAGCGGTTGCTCCGCCAGCAATTCCTGCGTACATAGCTATCCACCCAGTGTCACGACCCATCACTTCCACCACCATCACCCGGTCATGGCTTTCTGCAGTGGTGTGCAAACGATCAATGGCATCTGTAGCAATCTGCACTGCTGTGTGAAATCCGAAACACACATCGGTTCCTTCAACATCGTTATCAATAGTTTTCGGTACGCCGATTACATTGATGCCCACTTCGTCATGAAGACGTGATGCAACTGTGAGAGATCCATTTCCACCAATAACAACAAGCACATCAATAGACATTTCGGTTAACACATCACACACTTGTTGAGGGCCATTCGGATAGTCGTACGGACTTCCTCGACGAGTGCCCAAGATGGTGCCGCCACGCGGCAAAACGCCTGCTAATGATTGTGGGGTTAACTCAATGCTGCGTTTTTCTAGAACACCATCCCAAGCATCGAGAAAACCAACGACTGTGTCACCGTGATCATTGACAGCCGTACGAACGATGGCTCGCAGGACTGCATTCAGTCCGGGGCAATCGCCACCACCCGTAAGCACACCTATTCGCATAGGTGCAACCTAACCGTGCTTAGAGGAAAGTCAGGGTGTCGCCAACGGAAACTGTGCCAGGGGTGACGATGCGGGCATAGACACCCACTGCTTGATCCAAGTCACGCACGACATGGCGCAAAATCGCGCGGTCTTCAGGAATTGATTCGTTGATTCGTCGTGTGATCATTACGCAGCGGGGGCAAGGGTCTAAAAATTCAACAATGGCTGATCCCAACTGCCCTTTGTGACCCTTCCACAAAAATTCGGGATGCCCAGTTTCGCCTGGAGTGTCAATCACAATGCTCGGACGGAACCGCAATACGTCAACAACAGATTCTGGTAGAGCATCGCGGAGCGCATTGAACGCGGATGTGGTCATCACCATTAGCGGCCAACAATCGTGATGTGTTCCAGGTGGCGACTCGAATTCTGCAACTTCTGGAGGGAACACTGAAAAATCTGGCAGTGGTTCTTCTTCTGTACGCCCAAAGATTCCCCGCAACTCTTCCATCACATCTGTTGAGTCAGCTGGTCCGCGCCGAAAATGTTCAAGTGCGCCATCATTCGGAAGCGACTCGAGCGAAACGGATCGGCCAAGCGCGCCAGACAACGCAGCATCGACATTTACATTGTCACTTCTTACTTCTTCGCCGTTCGGCAATGTGATAACTACATGCGCAGAAGCATCATCTGTTGGGCGTGCAGAAAACTGCATGAGTTCACCAATTTTTTTCGCACCACGAATGCCACCGCGTTCATTGTCTCGAATTGCCCAGTGGCGGTCACCGACAATGCCAAGTGTTGATACGGAAACTGAATCGGCCGTTACTCCGATCATTGATTTCACTGGGTAGGTCCATAACTGCGACACCCTCATGTGAAAACCCTATTTGTAATACGGGTTTGAACCCGCTGCATGATCTGTGATGTCGCGCACTTTAAGCACGCCAGGCACTTGTTCAACCAACGTTGTTTGCACACCATCAAGCATGGTCATCTTGCTCATCGAGCAACCATGGCATCCGCCACCCATTGTGAGATACGCAACACCTTCAGTGTCGTGACCAACGAAAGTGACAAAGCCACCATGTGCGGCAAGTGATGGGTTCACGTCAACAGAAATGACAGCTTCGATAGCTGCTGAGAACTCGTCATCATTGACAAGGCCTTCAATCATTGCAGCCGGTGGCTTATTCGGGTTACGAATGATTAGACCCTGGCGCTCTGAGTAATCAAGCGTTGCGCCATTAATGAATTCGAAGCTAGCGAGCGGAATAATGACCTTCAAGCCATTGATTGTGCGCACTTCATCAGAAAACGCGGCTTGTGTGACAATTTCAAAAGACAAGTCGTACGTGAACTCTTCACCTGGCGCCGCCATCACTTCAAGACGAAGTCCGAGACGTTCTTTTTCAGGTTCCTCATCACGAAGAATCTTGAGTTGAACAAGTGCCTCGTCTGTGATCTCAATAATGGTGTCAGTGTTTTGGGGGGCAAGTGGGCTCACGTTGTGAAGGCTATCTACTAGTAGGGGGCACCAACCACGACGAACGCCGTTATTGGCCTACCCGCAGGTTAGAACCGCCACCATCAACCTGTATTCGTTGGCCTGTGATGTAGCTGGCGGCAGGTGAACAAAACCACAGCACAGCATTCGCGATGTCTTCTGGTTGGCATACCCGACCAAAGGGAGCTGCCTCGTCCATCGAGCGAAGATCGTCCATCTCACGACGTCCTGTCATCGCACGCGCAAGACGCACACCCATGTCGGTCTCTACGAGGCCGGGCGCAACGATGTTGACGCGAATGTTGTTTGGTCGTTCTTCTTTTGCCAACGTAAGGGCAAGTGCTTCCATGGCAGCTTTACCCATGTTGTATGGCGCTCCATTCGCAGACATGCCCGACGTTGCGACTGAGGAGATAAACACAATGTCTCCACGACCACGTGTACGCATTGATGGAATCAATGCTCGACACAACTGGTGCGGCCCGAGCGCGTGAGTTGCAACTAACTGCCATAGTTCTTCAGGCTCAGTATCAGCAACGCTGCGGCCCTTTGATGCAATTCCGCCGTTCAATATCGCAATATCAATGCCACCATGAACAGACAAAACATCTTTCACCAATGCCACGTTCTCTGCAGGAATGTCATTTGATCCTTGATGGATAGTGGCAAGTCCGCCAGCATCAAGAATTGCTCGTTGCGTATCTTCCGCTGCTTCTTTGTCGCGACGATAGTTAATGGCAACAGTTGCACCCTCAGATGCGAGCAATTCAGAAATTGCACGCCCAATTCCGCGCCCTCCACCAGTCACTAATGCAATGCGTCCGTCTAGTACACCCATGATGCCCCCGTTTGTTTCCAACGGACAGTGCCGCCGAGTCCTACGTATGACAACTTAGACCCATGAAGGTATAACCTCACAGGTACAACACATCACGGGGAGCTCGCGCGATCAGCGGGCTGAGAGGGTCATTGCGGTGACCGACCCGAAAACCTGATCTGGGTAATGCCAGCGGAGGAATCGACATATGGCATCACGCCACACTCTCATCTTTATTGGCGGAGACCCACCGCATCCGAATGTCCGCCAGCATCTTCCTTCCGATGCCTACGTCATCGCTGCAGATTCCGGGTACGCACATGCAATTGCAATGGGCCTTGTTCCGAACGAACTAGTTGGCGATATGGATTCCATCACGCCGGTTGATTTGGCTGATGCACGTGATTCAAACATTCAGATCACTCAGTTTCCCCAAAACAAGGATCTCACCGATACAGAAATTGCCATTACATCTGCACTGAAACATGACTCGTCACACATCACCGTTGTCTCTGGTGGTGGTGACCGTTTTGATCATGTTCTGGGCATGGTGCATTCTCTCGCGTCAATTGCGCGCACTATTTACACGACCCTATTAATAGGTACAGCCCGCGTGTCGTATGTGTCGTACACGAAGGAATTCCAGCTTGATACTCAAGCGGGAACCGTTGTGTCGCTGTTACCAATCGGCGGCGATGCAACGGTTACAACAACAGGTTTGCAGTGGGAACTAGATAACGACACGTTGCAATCGTTTGCCTCACGTGGTGTCAGCAATATTGCAACAAGCACATCCGTCTCAATCAGCGTCACCGAGGGCTTGCTCGCTGTTATCGAACCGTTCTTTCTCAACCCCGGAGATATCTCATGAAATTCACACGAGTAATAGTCACATCAATACTTGTAGCTACTGCATCAGCATGTTCCTCTCCATCGTCGGGCACTTCAACTGATGCAACACCAAACGAAGTCACACTTCTTGCCTACGACGCATTCACGCCGACCGAGGGAATCTTCGATGCATTCACTGCTGCTACCGGTGCAAAAGTAAAGGTAGTCACGTCAGGCGACACGGGGACTTTGATTTCAAAAGCAATCTTGACAGCGGGAAAACCAGAAGGTGACGTGTTGTGGGGCATTGACAACACCTTGTTGTCTCGTGCACAAAAAGCAGATCTACTCACCAGTTATGAACCAGTTGACTACGGAGACATCTGTGTGAACTACGACAAACAGTGGTTTGCATCTCGCAACATTGCACCGCCGACATCTCTCGATGACCTCATTCTTCCTGCATACGAAGGTCTCTTAGTCACGCAAGATCCGGTTGCGTCGTCACCCGGTCTTGGTTTTCTTCTTGGCACCATTGCCCAATTCGGCACCGAAAACTGGCAGGACTACTGGACATCGCTGAAAACAAACGGAGTGCATATTGCAGCCGACTGGACAACTGCGTACACCATTGATTTCTCTGGTTCATCTGGCAAAGGCAAATACCCACTTGTAGTTAGCTATGGCTCTAGCCCTCCAGCTGAAGTGCTGTACGCGGAAAAGCCGATTGATACACCACCCACTGCAGTCATTGAATCCACATGCTTTCGGCA
Source organism: Ilumatobacteraceae bacterium (assembly GCA_044341035.1). Taxonomy (GTDB): domain Bacteria; phylum Actinomycetota; class Acidimicrobiia; order Acidimicrobiales; family Ilumatobacteraceae; genus UBA2093. Next base: position 9,708 of record JBIISL010000059.1, read on the forward strand.
AACCGAATATGTGGGGGCGCTACGAGGAACACGCAATCCCGCGTTGGCTGCACAACTGATTTCATATCTTCTGGATATTCCATTTCAAGAATCAATGCCGCTATCACTATTTGTTTTCCCCATCAACAAAAAGGCGGCACTTCCAGAACTATTCACCAAGTTTGCTGTAGCGCCAACAAACCCACTAACACTTGACCCCGCCGACATCGAAGCGAATCGTGACTCGTGGCTGAACACATGGCGAGACATCATCCTGTGAACAAGACAAAGACACTTCTCATCGCCCCCGCTGTGTTTCTGAGTGTCTTTTTTGTCCTGCCTGTAACTAATACCCTCCTTCGCCACTTTCGCTTCTCGGAATTCAGCAGTGTTCTTGCCAATCAATCACTGCGATGTGTTGCGTGGTTCTCTCTGTGGCAAGCCGTAGTCAGCACTATCGCAACACTCGCCATTGGCCTTCCTGTCACGTGGGCGTTGTCACGTTTTACATTCCGTG
>JBIISL010000060.1:0-10180 GCA_044341035.1 Ilumatobacteraceae bacterium
TGATTGTGTTCGCAGGCTTCCTTCTTAGTTTGTTTGTTTGCATTCAGTTGTACGAAAAGAAGAATAAGAAGTTTGTTGGCCTCACAGAGCGCAACAAGGTGTTGGGCTTCGGCTACAAGCTTCTTGTCAATAAGTACTACCTCGACGTGTTGTACGAAAAAATCATTGTTCGCTCCATCGCGCACCCGATCGCCGGAGCTGTTTATAAGTTCAACCAAAAAGTTCTTGATGGCGTCGTTAATGGAGCAGGCACCACAGCAAAGGGAGTTGCTGGTTGGGTGTATCGCAACATCGATCAACGTGTGGTCGATGGCGCAGTGAATGGCACGGGCAGTGTTGCCCAAGGTGCCGGAAGCGCTCTTCGTCCTGTTCAGTCCGGAAAAGTCAATCAATACGGGGCGTTGTTGTTCGGCGCAGCCGCCATCGGCGCCCTCGTTCTAGTCATCGTAAATACCTAGGGAGCTACCGCAATGGAAGTCATAAGCAACCACAACTGGGCTCTAACAGTCGGCACATTCTTGCCGCTTGTCGGAGTTCTCATCATGCTGTTCATACCGAAAGCTGAAGAGGCACTGATCAAATCAGTTGCTATCGCAACAGCAATCGCCACACTTGCTGTGGGTATTTACACAATGGTCCAGTTCGACTTCGGCAATGCCGGCGCCATGCAGTTCGTGGCAGAACACGACTGGATTTCAGTTATCAAGTCGTCGTACTTCATTGGTATTGATGGCATCAGCCTTCCGCTGTACCTCTTGTCAATGGTCATCACAGTTCTCGTCATGATTTATTCATGGGATCACGTACCGTCGCCAGGAAACCCAAAAGCGTTCTTCATCTTGATGTTGATTCTTCAAACAGGTATGGCCGGAACATTCATTGCCCGTGACCTCATCTTGTTCTTCGTGTTCTTCGAACTTGTGCTCTTGCCGATGTACTTCATGATCGGTGTATGGGGTGGCGAGAATCGCCAATACGCATCACTCAAGTTCTTCTTGTACACCATGTTCGGATCAGCTCTTATGTTGGTTGCATTCCTCGCACTGTTCTTCAAGACCGGCGCAGAGAGCTTCTCTATTCCATTCCTCATTGAGCAAGGCATGAACATCTCACGCACTACTCAAATTTGGATCTTCGCCGGAATGTTTGTCGGCTTTGCCGTCAAGGTTCCGATGTTCCCATTTCATACATGGTTGCCAGATGCTCATACACAAGCGCCAACACAAGGTTCAGTCATCCTTGCTGCAGTGCTGTTGAAATTGGGTACGTATGGTTTTGTACGTATTGCAATTCCTGTTCTTCCAGAAGCAGCAAAAGCATGGGCTCCGTATATCGGCGGACTTGCAGTGATCGGAATCATTTACGGTTCCTTTGGTTGTCTTGCACAAACTGACATGAAACGTTTGATTGCGTTTTCATCTGTAGCGCATATGGGCTTCGTGATGCTTGGTATTTCAACTCTCACTTCATTCGGCATGAACGCTGCAATGTTCGGAATGGTTGCTCACGGTCTCATCACCGGCATGTTGTTCTTTGTTGCTGGTTCTGTGAAAGAGCGTTACCACACACTTGAAATCAAGCGTATTTCTGGCATGTTGTTGCAGATGCCAAAACTCGGATGGATTCTTGGTTTCTGTGCAATGGCGTCACTCGGTTTGCCAGGCCTCGCAGGTTTCTGGGGCGAATTCCCTGCAATCTTGTCTGCGTACCAACCAGCTCCGGGACTTTCAGTCAACGTGTTCCGCACCTACATGGTGATCGCAGCCATTGGAACAGTGTTTGCTGCTGGCTATTTGTTGTGGATGTTCCAGCGCATCGCATTTGGTGAGCCAACTGCAGAATTTGCTGCCGGCCACGGACACGACGAAGACATCCACGATGTCAACAAGTTTGAGTGGATTGCATGGACACCACTCCTCATCGCAATTGTTGTCTTTGGTGTCTACCCACAATTGATGTTCAAAGTTCTCGACCCAGCAGTGGGCGTAACCCTCAAGGCTTTCGGAGGCTGACCGGTGCTAAGCACAATCGCCACCGCAGTGTGGTCATCGCCAGTAATTGACTACCACGCGTTAGCCCCCGAGATGATTCTTGGGGCAGGAATTGTGCTGCTCTTGTTGCTCGACTTGTTCTTGTCAGATGCCCGGAAATGGATACTGACACCTGTTGCAAGTTTCACCTTGCTTGGTGCGTTCGTTCCTGTGCTGACATTGGCATTGAATAATGCAGGCACGCGACAAATGTTTGATGGTCGTTATGTGATTGATGATTTCAGTTTGGTAATGAAGGGCATGTTCCTTCTTGCCGGATACGTGGTTGTTCTTTTGGCTGCTGATTACATCCGTGAAGGCGACTATTACCAGGGTGAATTCTGGTTCCTCATGCTTTCGAGCATTATGGGAATGGTGATGATGGCGTCAAGTCGCGACCTCATCTCAATCTTTGTGGCGCTTGAGTTCTTGTCTATTCCTGCGTACATGCTTGCTGCATGGCGCAAGCGTGATTCACGAAGCAATGAAGCTGGTATCAAGTACTACCTTCTAGGCGTATTTGCTTCAGCAATCATGCTGTACGGGATGTCGTTGCTCTACGGAATCACCAACTCAACAAAGCTCACCGAGATCGGTGCTTCTCTTGGAAGCAACCTCACATCAATTCGTGCTCTTGCGGTGTTCTTCGTTGTCATTGGTTTTGCATTCAAGATTTCTGCAGTGCCGTTTCACACGTGGGCACCTGACACGTATCAAGGTGCACCAACTCCAGTGACCGCTTTCTTATCAGTGGCCTCAAAGGCAGCTGGTTTCGTCGCACTAGTCACTGTTGTGTATGTCGGTTTCCCTGGTTCGCACGCCGTATGGCAGCCCGTTTTCTGGATTCTTTCCGCAGCCACAATGACTCTTGGCAATGTAATGGCGTTGAAGCAAACGAGCATCATCCGTATGTTGGCGTATTCGTCAATCGCTCAGGGTGGTTTCATCCTGATGCCACTCGCAGTTGCTGGCGAAACTGGTGTTGCAGAGTCGGCTTTGCGCGCAGTCGTTACCTATCTCATTGTGTACGCAGCAACAAACCTTGGTGTGTTTGCTGTTGTTATGGTTGTCGCACGCAAGACACGTAGTGGTGAAATTTCTTCGTACGGCGGCTTGTTCTCGTACGCACCGGGCATTGCAACCTTGATGACTATCTTCATGGCATCGCTTGCTGGCATTCCACCACTTGGTGGTTGGTTCGGTAAGTTCGCAGCCTTCCAGTCGCTCGTTTCGGCTGGCACAACATGGGCCTATGTGCTCGCAATTATTGGTGGCGTGAACTCAGTTGTTGCATTCGGGTACTACGGAAGCATCTTGCGTGAAATGTGGATGCGCCCAGTTCCAGACGGCGACACATCGCCAGTTCCAGTGAAGTCATCACTTGCTGTAGCACTCGGTATCACTGGTATCGCGACATTGTTGTTGGGTGTCTTGCCTGGCATCGTGATTCACTTCGGTGATATTGCCGGTCTTGCCGGTGCCTTCGGCCGCTGATTCCATTCGCGCTGCGATTGCAGCGTCAGAGGGGAGTATTCCGTACTCTTCGTTCATGGACCTTGCGCTGTACAGCGAACACGGTTTTTATTCCACAACAGGACGTGCAGGTAGGCGTGGAGATTTCATTACCTCTGCTGAAGTCGGTCCACTCTTCGGAACCGTTCTTGCCCGAGCAATTGATGACGTGTGGAAGCGACTAGGGAAACCAGACAATTTTCAGATTGTAGAAGTAGGTGCTGGTCCCGGAACACTCGCACGATCAATACTTGCTGCCGCACCAGAATGTCTTCATCGTGGTGAATACGTCACCATTGAAACAAGTGCAGCACAACGGGCGCTACACCCAGATGGCGTTACGTCAACCGATGCAATGCCATCTGTCATCGAACATGGGGTCGTACTAGCCAATGAATTATTGGACAATATTCCATTTGAATTGTGGGTGTATGACGACGGGTGGCGCGAAGCACACGTGATTGCAACAGGTGAAACCTTTTCTGAAATCTTGGTGAATTCTCCAGTACCTTCATTTTTGCCAAGCAGGGCCCCACATGGTTCGCGTGCGCCTATTCAACGTGAAGCTGCGCAATGGCTGGCTGATTCATTATCTGTATTGCGATTTGGGTCAGTGATTGCTTTTGATTACTGCACGCCGCTCACCGCTGAAGTTGCATCCATGCCGTGGCGCGAATGGCTACGAACGTATGCAAGCCATGAAAAGGGAACGCATTATCTGAAAAGCCCTGGTGATCAAGACATCACCACACAAGTTCTCATTGATCAATTGGCTGCTGTGCGTGAACCTGATGCAGTACGAACTCAAGCGCAGTTTCTCCAGCGGTGGGGCATTGATGATCTAGTGGAAGAAGGAAGGCGGGTGTGGGCTGAACAAGCTTCAGCACCGACGCTTGCCGCAATAAAGATGCGAAGCCGCATTACAGAGGCTGAAGCATTGTTAGACGAAACTGGACTGGGCAATTTCACCGTGTTGGAGTGGTCTCAGAAACAGACCGATGTGGAATAAGGTGAGCTTGTGATAATTGTTGAAAATCTCACGAAGACGTACGGGTCCAAAAAAGCGGTCGACGATTTGTCGTTCACAGTGACCCCCGGACGAATTACAGGGTTCCTCGGGCCAAACGGTTCCGGTAAAAGTACAACCATGCGATGCATGCTCGGCCTAGACAAACCAGATGCTGGTACAACCACATTTGATGGACGCAAATATGCAGATATTAAATCTCCACTTGCGCACGTCGGCTCGCTTCTCGATGCCGGAGACGCACATAAGGGTCGCACAGCAAGAAATCATCTTCGGTGGATTGCGATGACCAATGGAATCTCTGCCTCACGAGTTGATGCTGTTCTGCAAATGGTCGGAATGGAAGATACCGCTCGCACAAAGGTCGGGAAATTTTCTCTCGGTATGCGCCAAAGACTTGGGCTAGCAGTCGCGTTGTTGGGCGATCCGAAGGTTGTCATTCTGGATGAACCTGCAAACGGACTTGATCCTGAAGGAATTCGTTGGACTCGCGAAGTGATGCGGCATCTGGCTGATGAAGGTCGGTCTGTATTGGTGAGTAGTCACCAACTAGTAGAGCTTTCTTTGGTTGCAGATGACCTAGTGGTTATTGGTCAAGGAAAACTTATTTCTTCTGGCCCTATTGCTCAATTCATGACCCAGCATGCAAAGACATGGGTACGAGTAGTCTCACCGCAGTTTGATGCCTTGGCTGAATTAGTCATTGCACAAGGTGGCACAGTGGAACGCACTAGAGAAGGCGGCGACTTCCATGCGGTCTCTGCAACAACAATTGGTGATATTGCAGCTGCCAACAAGATTGTGTTGCATGAACTTTCACCTCAAACCGGCTCTCTAGAACAAGCGTTCCTCGATGCCACTGATGCATCAGTTGAATATCGCGGACAATCAACTACGAATGTTTGGGAGGCACCGAAACCATGATTGGCGTTCTCAAATCTGAACTATTCAAATTGCGCACTACTCGTGCAACAAAAATAGTAGTTCTGTCAGCAATTCTGTTGCCCGCAATTATCTTTACCCTCACTTCATTGTTCACATTTCAAAACAGTGAAGTAGGGGATTCGCTGGTTTCAATGGTGGGTAATTTTGCCCCGTTAACCGGGCTATTGCTCGGAGTTGTCGGTGTGCTGTGCTCAACCCAGGAGTATTCACAAGGAACAATCCGCATCACCCTGGTTGCTACCCCGAGCCGATTAAAGGTTTTTGTTGCAAAACTACTGACAACTGTGGTGGTCTCGGTTACATCTTCACTGCTGATGTTGCTGCTCTGTCTAGTGCCGTCACAACTGATTCTGTCTTCTCGTACGAACAAAATTGGAGAAAACATAGATCTCACGTTCGAAGTGATTGGTGCAGATATTCGCGTGTTGTTTTCCGTAGTAATCCTTAGTGCTTTTCTATCAATTCTCGGCTTATCGCTTGGGCTTATTTTCAAGAGTTCGCCGGGTGCCATTTCTGCATTGCTTATTTGGTCAACAATTCTTGAAGGAATGGTGTTCGGACTCCTCACACTCGCTTTTAAGGACAGCAATATATTTAGGTATGCGCCGATACAAGGCAACGGGTTCAGACTGATTGCTACATATTTCAACGCAGACGAAAACACATGGCTTGTTTCGTTGTCATATTTCAGTGCCTTCGTCGCAGTGTTTGTGGTACTGGGCGGCGTTCTGTTTACTCGCCGCGACGCTTAAGCAATCTGTTTGTCGGGCCGACTAGTTAGCCAAGCTCCGACTAACACCACACACATTCCGACAACCGCAAGGGCAGTGACTTTCTCATCACGGAACAACAACCCAAGAATTGTTGCAACAACAGGGGTAAAGAAAACACCGATAACGCCGCGCACTGCACCGGCACGCACCATCAACATTCCGTACATCACGTAAGCAAAGCCCGTGCCGAATGCGCCAAGAACCAGCAGTGAAAAGAACGCCGACCAAGCAAACTGGCTATCGAAGAATGCTGGAATTCCGAGTGGTAGAGAAAATAGCAAAGCGAATAGTTCTTGCCACAACAGAACTGTGAGTGTTCCGTACTTCACTTGCATCTCTCGAGACAAGATGCTGGTAAATGCGTAACAACACGTAGCGGCCAGCAAGAAGGCGACTCCCTGTAGTGAGGCACCTTTCCCGTCGCCGACGCTGCCGATTGAGATCAGTGCGATTCCGAAAAAACCGATGATTACGGCGGTGATGCGCCGTGCAGATGGCATGTTGCGCGTCAAGATGGCAGCAGCGACAACTGTGGTGATGGGAATAGAGCCGTTAATCATTCCCGTGATGGAAGATGACACTGATTGCTCAGCCAACGGGTACAGATAAAACGGAATAGTCATTGCCACGAGCCCGAGCAGGGCCACACGCACCATGTCTGACTTGTCGATGCGTTTGCGGGCAGCAGGGAAGCAAGCGAGCGCAAGAGCCCCAAAGCCAAGGCGGGCGACGGGCACAACGCCAGTTGCCACATGGTCAATGGCGATGGCAATAAACAGGAAAGATGCACCCCAAGTGATGGCAACAGCTGAGGTCATGCCCCATTCCGTTGGCCCGAATTGCTGGGCGGTATCGCGCCCGAGGTTTGACTTTGTCACCTGCTTAGTCTTGCCGTTCGCCATGGGGAACCAAGGCTTCATTTCACTAGTGTCATAAGGACTAGCTGGGAGTTTCACATGGCAGACAACGACAACCACGACACAATTGATGCTCTTCAATGGGAAAAGCGAACCTTTCCTCCGTCCGATGCATTCAAGAAGAACACACTTGTGGCGGGCACCTTTCTGTACGACGAAGCGAATGAAGACTATGAAGCGTTCTGGGCACGCCAAGCCAGTGAGTTGGTCTCTTGGGATACACAGTGGGACACCATCTGTGAATGGAAATTGCCGTACAGCAAATGGTTTGTCGGTGGGCAACTCAATGTGTCGTACAACTGCCTTGATCGTCATGTCATTGCAGGCAAGGGAGACAAAGTTGCGTTTCATTTTGAAGGTGAACCAGGCGACACTCGCACAATTACGTATTCTCAAATGTTGGACGAGGTGCAGAAGTTTGCAAACGTGCTTAAGGGCCTCGGTGTAAACAAAGGCGATCGTGTCAACATCTATTTGCCGATGATTCCTGAAGCAGCAGTTGCCATGTTGGCATGTGCGCGTATTGGTGCAGTGCACTCTGTGGTGTTCGGTGGCTTCTCGTCTCAAGCTTTGTCAGATCGCATTAATGACGCTGAAGCAAAAGTCCTTATCACCGCTGATGGCGGATATCGCCGCGGTGAAGTTTTTGCACTGAAACCACAAGCAGACGAAGCAGTTGCAAGTACTCCAACAATTACTGCAGTAGTTGTTGTGAAGCGCGGCGGTAACCCAGTTGACATGCAAGCCGGCCGTGATCATTGGTATCACGAACTCATGGCGACAGCTGAGGCAGTGTGCCCACCAGAACCAATGGATTCTGAGCAGTTGCTCTTTTTGTTGTACACCTCTGGCACCACAGGTAAGCCAAAGGGCATCATGCACACAACAGGTGGCTACTTAACGCACGTCACCTACACACATAAGTACGTATTCGACTTGAACCCTGACAAAGACATTTTCTGGTGCACAGCAGACGTTGGTTGGATCACTGGTCATAGCTACATCGTGTATGGCCCACTTAGCAACGGTGCAACACAAGTGATGTATGAAGGTGTTCCGAATTACCCAGCGAATGATCGCATGTGGGAAATCATCGAAAAATACAAGGTCACCATTTTCTACACGGCCCCAACAGCTATTCGAACCTTCATGAAGTGGGGAGTCGAAGAGCCAGCAAAACATGACTTGTCATCACTTCGCTTGCTTGGCAGCGTGGGCGAGCCCATTAACCCAGAAGCATGGATGTGGTACCACGAGAACATTGGCCGCGGTAATTGCCCCATCGTTGATACGTGGTGGCAAACAGAAACGGGTGGAATCATGATTTCGCCACTACCTGGTGCAACTACAACAAAGCCTGGTTCCGCAACGTTCCCGTTACCCGGAATTGGTGCAGAACTGCTTGATGATGAAGGACATGTGGTCACACATGGCGGTGGTTATCTGACGCTCACCCAACCATGGCCTGGAATGTTGCGCGGTATTTGGAAAGACCCAGAGCGCTTTCAAGATGCATATTGGTCACGTTTTGCTGGCCGATACTTCGCTGGTGATGGCGCAAAGTTGGATGACGATGGTTATCTCTGGTTGCTTGGTCGCGTTGATGATGTGATGAATGTGTCGGGTCACCGCATCTCTACAACTGAAGTTGAGAGTGCATTGGTGTCTCACCCGAGCGTTGCTGAAGCAGCAGTTGTTGGTGCAAACGATGCAACAACTGGGCAAGCAATCATTGCCTATGTCACTCTTGTCGGTGGCATGGAAGTTGATGAACAGATTCTGCGCAATCACGTTGCTTCAGAGATTGGCGCAATTGCTAAGCCAAAGACCATCTATTTCACACCAGATCTTCCAAAGACTCGCAGTGGAAAAATTATGCGACGGTTATTACGCGATGTTGCTGAAGGCAGAAACCTTGGCGACACTACAACTCTTGCTGATGCGAATGTTGTGAACGAACTTCAGAAGCGCGCTGCCGAAGCACCTAGCGAAGACTAATTAGCGCAGCACTAACACCATCAGTGAAACACACAAAGTGGCAAGAATCCCTGTCATCCATTTGTTTTGCTTAGCTAATTCTTGATGTAACGCAGTCACAATTTTGTATTCCAAGAGTTCAAGGTCTTTCTTTATGTCAGACCGAATCAAGTTGAATTCACTTTTGGTGGCTGCTCGAAAGAGTTCTATCTCTGTGTGCAACCCATCGATGTCTGCAGTAGTGGCAATATTGTGCCAACCGTTCGGCGGCAAGTGACCCATGATTGTGTCTGAAACGTCCATGCCGAACTTCCTTTGGAATTGTTGCTCCATCTCAAGACGTCGCGACTCTGTTATTTCCATTGTATGTACTCCTTAGACCTGTGTCTAGGAGTGATGTGTGCGGCGAGACTTAGTCGCGGAAATTTTCAAACTGCAATGGCACGCCGAGGTCTTCACCCTTTAGTAACGCCATCACTGCTTGAAGGTCATCACGCTTTTTTCCGGTGACGCGAACTTGCTCGCCTTGGGTTTGGCTAGAGATTCCCTTGCCAGCTTTTTCTTTGATCAGTTTGTTGATCTCGCGTGCCTTGTCTGAAGAAATTCCAACTTTGACTGTGACCACCTGGCGCACTGTGTCACCAGATGCTTGTTCAAACTTGCCCCAGTCGATGCCCTTCAGTGACATACCGCGCTTCACAAATTTCTCTTCCAGCAATACACGCACCGCGCGAGCCTTTTCTTCAGAAATAGTTTTGATGGTTATGACCAGTTCATTTTGGTCAATGGAGGAGTCGGTTCCCTTGAAGTCAAAGCGCTGGGTCATTTCGCGCTGGGCCTGGTCCACTGCGTTTCGCAGCTCTTGGCGGTCAATGTCGGAAACAATGTCAAAGGAAGGCATGAGGTAGAAGGCTACATAGCCCGATAACCTTGCCATTCCATATGGGTCGGTGCCCGAGCGGCCAAAGGGAGCAGACTGTAAATCTGCCGGCACAGCCT
>JBIISL010000019.1:0-31937 GCA_044341035.1 Ilumatobacteraceae bacterium
GTCCTGAACGGACTGTGACGCTTGGCGCATGCGCCTCTAGACTTTCCACTTCGTACCTACACGGGGGATTTTCTCATGGCACTTTCATGGACAGAAGCACAACAGCAGATCATGGCTCCAGGGTCTGGCACACCTTTTGAGCTAATTGAAGGCGAGATTCGCGGCGTCAAGATGGACGTGTTTAAGAACAGTCCTCCGAACCTTGCACTTGTCTTGCAGAATGCTCGCAACTACGGTGACACCACGTTTTTGGTCTACGAAGGTGAGAAGTGGTCGTTTGCGCGGACCATGGATCAAGTAGATGGTCTGTGCCATTTAATGGTGAACACATACGGCATCAAAAAGGGTGATCGTGTCGCTATCGCAATGCGAAATTTCCCTGAATGGATCATGGCGTTTGCTGCAATCATTTCTGTCGGTGCAATCAGCGTGTCGTTCAATGCATGGTGGACCGAAGACGAAATGGACTTCGCGTTACAAGACTCTGGTGCAAAGCTTCTTATCGGAGACCAGCAGCGCATTGATACTGCTCATGCGTCATGCAGCAAGCACGACATCAAGATGTTGTGTGTGCGTCCAGAACGCGAACTAGGCGCAGACGTTGATGATTGGGCAGACGTTGTCAAGACTGGCCTCGGACCACTTGTTGCTGACATTTCACTTGATGATGACGTCACCATTTTGTACACCTCTGGTACAACTGGCCGCCCGAAAGGCGCAGTGTCTACGCATCGTGCGCTTATTAGTTCACTGATGTCGTTCTCTGTACGAAATGCTGTGTTGAAGTTGGCATCAGACGAACCAGAAGCACCTGCTGATCCGTTCCCGCCGTCATTCATTTTGATCGTGCCTCTATTCCACGTCACTGGTTGTGTGCCAGTGATGCTCAGCTGTTTCATGGCTGGTCTCAAACTTGTCATCATGTACAAGTGGGATGCGGGCAAAGCGTTGCCAATCATTGCTGAAGAAAAAATCACAAACTTTGTTGGTGTTCCAACTCAGTCATGGGACCTTGTGAACCACCCCGATTTCGCGAAGTACGACACCAGCAGCCTTCGCCAAGTGGGCGGCGGTGGTGCACCAGCACCGGCAGCGCTTGTCGACAAGATTGATAAGGCCATTACAAAGGGAAGCCCCGGACTTGGCTACGGCATGACCGAAACCAATGCCTATGGTCCTGGTAACACCGGCAAGTTCTATACAGATCGTCCTACCAGTACTGGTCGTGCCACTCTGCCAATGCGCGTAGAGATTCGTGACCCGGAAACTTTCAAAACACTTGGACCAAATGAAATGGGCGAAGTGTGCATGTTCGGCCCAATGTTGATTCGTGGGTATTGGAATCGTCCTGAAGCAACCGCAGAAACCATCGTTGATGGTTGGTTGCGTACTGGAGACGGCGGATATGTCGATGAAGATGGATTCCTTTTCATTAAGGACCGCATTAAGGACATGATTCTTCGCGGTGGCGAAAACATCTTCTGTGTTGAAGTTGAAGGTTCCATCTATGAGCATCCTGCAGTCCATGAAGTTGCAGTTTTCGGTGTTCCTCATGAGCGTCTCGGTGAAGAAGTCGCAGTGGCTATCTTTCCGAAAGAAGGCGTGGCACTTACCGCAGATGACGTGTGGAAGTTCCTTGACGGGAAAATTTCGTCATTCAAAGTTCCGAATCATGTTGTGATTATGAATGAACCATTGCCTCGTAACGCGGCTGGCAAATTCTTGAAGACCGAATTACGTGACCTTGTTGGCAAGGGCGCGCTTAAAGCTGAGACTCGTTAAGTAGCGGCGTTACGCCTTGAGTGCTTGAGAAATTACTGACGACTCGCGACGACGGAGGTCTGTATTGACTCGTTGACGTTCAAGAACTTGGTCGAGCATTTTGCCGGCTTGCACAATGGGACGCTCTGAAAAGAATGACTGAATGTCTGCTTCCATGGCGTCTGAGTTCAACGTGGCAGTGGCACTAGCCATGCGGATGATGGTGTTGCCGGGGAATGCGTCATTTGCGTGTTGCCAGTTTTGGCGCACAAAGCTCCATGCTTGCTCGCCGTGTTTGCGGTTAGCAATGCAACGATTCAGTAAGAACGGAGCATTCTGTGTCTTTACTTCGCTGGTTAATGCAAAGTCACACGTGCGAGCAATAAGTTCTGGGCTGTCGAATTCAGCAAGTGCATACAGCATGCGAATCTGATCTTGTGGTGTTGACGGGTCTCGGTAACGCCCGAGGAACCATTCGTAGTCAGTACTGTCACCAGTTGCTGCAACAACATTGGTAGCTGCTGCAACCAGTTCTGGTTCAGTAGTGGTGTTGTTAAACAATATGTCTCGGCACTGACGCTGGGCATCAGCTTTTTTTCCGTAGATAGCTAGTTGCTGCACAATGAGACCGCGCAATTTTGCAACGAGGTCTTCTTCGCCTTTGACTGGAGTCCACCCAAGTCGGGCAAGCGCAGGCGAGACCAATTGGGAAACGAAGGCTGCGAACGCTGGCTCTGATTCTGCAGGGACAATGCGCGAGAGTGATTTCAATGATGCAGAAATTGTTTGCCATACTGCGAGGTCTTGTTCTTCGGTGAAGCCCATAAGAAATGCGATGTATGCATCTGAATTCATTGCACCAGCGATAACTGCATTCCATGCGTCATCCACCAAGTTGTAACGCTCGAGGGTGTCGAGCGAAGACAATGTTGCGCCGGTGATACGAAGAAGAAGTTCAGCAGAGTATTCCACGCGAAAGAATCCGGGTCCGTTTGCATTGACCACAATGGTGGCTGAGGTGTCAGAGAGCGGAATGCGTATTTCGTCTGTCTCGAGCAAAACTTTGCTTGAGGTTGTTCCGATACGGACGTGAATAGGGACAACCCACAATGTGACGTCTGGTTGATTGTCGAACGTGAATTGGCGTTGTGAGATCACGAGGTCAGTACCATCGATGCGAACTGAAATCAGTGGATATCCGGCTTGCCAGATCCATGAGTCCATGAGGCGTCGTACTGGCACGATGGGCCCACCATCAGTGCTGACAACATGCTCAATGGCATCCCACAGGTCATTGGTCTCTGTGTTTCCGTAGGCATGAGTCTTTAGGTAGTGGCTGACGCCAGCACGAAACCGATCAGGCCCGATGTACTGCTCAAGCATGCGCAAGATGGCGCCACCTTTTTGATACGTAAGAACATCGAACATTCCATCTGCATCGGCAGGGGAGTTGACGGGGAATTCAATAGTGCGTGTTGAATGCAAGGAGTCAACATCGAAGGCTGCACTGCGGTCAAGACCGAATGATGTCCATAGTTTCCACTGAGGCATGAATGCATCACATGCTGCGTATTCCATGAACGTTGCGAATGCTTCATTAAGCCAAATGCCGTTCCACCAACTCATGGTGACAAGGTCGCCGAACCACATGTGCGCAAGTTCATGAGCTACGACAAGTGCCACAAGTTCTTGTTCGACTTGTGTTGAAGTTTCGGGGTCAACCAGTAGCAGTACTTCGCGAAAGGTGATGCAACCGACATTCTCCATGGCGCCAGCAGCAAAGTCGGGCAATGCGAGTAGGTCAACTTTGTCGCTTGGGTAGGGGACGCCGTAATAGGTCTGAAACCAATCAAGGGCAAAGGTGCCAGCACGCATACCGAATTCGGTGAGATGAGATTTACCCGGCACATGAATAATGCGCACGGCGGTGTCGCCCACCATTTCGGTGGCGGATGCTTCGAGGGGCCCAACAACAAATGCCACCAAATAAGTGGACATGATCATGGTGTCGGCGAACCAAATACGAGTGGAGTCATTACCTGTGGCCTCACGGCGAACTTCACTGCTATTTGACACTGCAAGAAATTCGCTCTTAATGGTGAGATCAATAGCAAAGACAGCTTTGAAATCTGGTTCATCAAAACACGGGAAAGCGCGGCGGCAATCAGTTGCTTGCATCTGTGTAGTGGCAATAGTGCGCACGATGCCAGAGTCATCGGTGAATGTGGAGCGATAGAAACCCCGCAACTTGTCGTTCAAGATGCCAGTAAAAGAAATGGCAATGTCGCATGGGCCTTGTGCGACGGCAGCATCAATAATGAGACGCTCTGATTCTTCATGAAGAGAGAATGTGGCTGGTACGCCATTCACTGAGACAGTTGCGATATCAAGCTCGATTGCGTTCATAACAATCTCGCTGGCTGCTGCGATGGCATTTGCCGCGATGGTCACTGTTCCTGTGAATGTTGCTGCATCAAGATCTGGCGTCAGTGACACCTCGTAACGCGACGGCAGAACGGTGCGGGGAAGACGAAAGGGATTATTGAGGTGGCTCACCCAATAAAGGCTAGTGGCATCACTGTGGCGACTACCGTAGAGAGCCATGCCACGTAGTCATCCATTCACCGCCCATGTTCCTTCACTTACCAATAAAGAAGGAATCCTGTACGACGTTGTGGGGGTAGGCAATGCACTCGTTGACATGATCGCCATGGTTGACGATGCCTTTCTGGGGTCTCACGACATGGTGAAGGGCTCTATGGCGCTGATTGAAACAGATCGCGCTGTTCAGTTGTCAACGGCAGTTGGTGCCAGCACTCGTACCAGTGGTGGTTCTGGCGCAAACACTATTGCTGGTATCGCAAGCCTTGGGGGAGACGTTGCGTTCATTGGCAAAGTTGCTGATGATGAATTCGGTGCAGTTTTTGCTGCAGACATGAAGAATGTTGGAGTTGATTTTCGCAGTGGGGCGCCTGATTCATCTATTCCAACCGGGCGATGCATTATTGCGGTGACGCCTGACGCCCAACGCACCATGAATACCTTTCTGGGTATCTCTACTCAGTTGTCATTCTCAGATCTTGATTCAGACATTATTTCTGCAGGCGCAGTGTTGTATCTCGAGGGGTACCTGTTTGACCGTGATGAGGCTAAAGATGCGTTCCGCAAGGCAGCCGCAGTTGCGCACGCATATGGTCGAGTGGTGTCTCTGACTCTGTCTGACTCTTTCTGTGTTGACAGGCATCGCGCTGATTTTCAATCATTGGTACGTAATGACATTGATGTTTTGTTTGCCAATGAGGATGAATTGAAATCTCTCTATGAAACTGCAGACTTTGACGAAGCAGTTGAACTGTTGCGACGTGATTGTCATATTGCTGCAGTGACGCGAAGCGAGAAGGGGTCTGTTGTTGTGACGCGCGACGATATTCATACGGTTCCCGCTGTTCCTATTGCCAGCGTGGTTGATACCACTGGTGCAGGTGACTTGTATGCAGCCGGGTTCTTGCGAGGTCTGACACAAGGCAAGGACCTCACCAGTTGTGCCCGTATAGGGGCGATTGCTGCCGCCGAAGTAATTTCGCATGTTGGTCCACGACCCTTGGTGCCGTTGACTTCTTTGTTGCCTGCTGATTTGCAGTAACGCCCGTAGCCTTTAGGGCATGAGCGACACTTCAGCACTTACAGTTCTTGGCCAAACGGTGCAGCATGCCATTGCGCACGTGGAAGTTTTTCCAGCACCCCAGCATGTTTCGACTGTCACGTTTACAACGGATGAATTGTCATCAATTTGCCCGGTGACTCAGCAGCCAGACATTGCGACTGTTGTTATCGAATACGAACCAGATGAATTTTGCATTGAGTCAAAGAGCCTCAAGTTGTACCTGTGGGGTTTTCGTGATCGCGCAGTATTCGCCGAAGCATTGGCAGCTGAAATTGCAGAAGAAGTCATGGCGACCGCCAAGCCCTATGCAGTGCGTGTGCACCTAACGCAACGACCACGTGGTGGTATCGAAGTTAGTGCTGTTGCTGAAATGTTCAGCGACGCCGAATAGCAATTATTGCTTGCGTCCGCGTTCCATGATTTTGGCGCGACGCTCTTCAACTTTCTTTGGGTCGAACTGAGATTTACGCCATGCGCGGCCATCTTCAGATTCGCGTTCCCACTTCTTTTTCTCAGCAGCGTGACCTGCATAGGTTGAACGAATCTGGCGAACGCCGTCTTGTTCGTTTCCAATGATGTCAAGTGCGATAGCGCGAGTGAATGACATGAGATCAGCATGAGGGACAACATGGTTCACAAGTCCGAAGGCCAAAGCTTCGTCTGCCAACATGAAGTTGCCAGTAAAACTCATTTCGCGAGCGCGACGAACACCAATTGCTTGAGGCAACAACACTGTGAGGCCCCAACCGGGCATCACACCAACGCGTGAGTGAGTGTCACCAAATTTTGCGTTCTCTGACGCAATGAGAAAATCACAATTGAGCGCAAGCTCGAAGCCACCAGTAATTGCGACACCATTAACGGCACCAATGAGTGGTTTTGATACGCGGGGGAATGGTCCGCGAGCGCCAGAGGAATTCTTAGACCCATCGGCTCCGGTGCCGCGCAAGTTGCCGCCCGTATCGCCAAGTTCCTTCAAGTCGAGCCCCGCACAAAACGCTGGGTCTGTACCCGTGAGGATGATGACATCAACGGAGTCATCTTTGTCGGCGGTCTTCATGAAAGCCGGCAACAACTTCAGCACCTCACTGCTGAGGGCATTACGGGCCGCTGGCCGATTCATGGTGATGGTGGCGATGCGATCGCTCACCTCGTATAAAACAACGTCTGAACTCATTTCCCAACCGTAGGCGACCGAGGATGAAAACACATCAGCCAGTGTGCGAAACTGGCAACTATGAGCCTTGTATTACTGAGCATTACAGAGGGTGTCGCCACCCTGACCTTGAACAATCCCGATGAGCGCAACACGCTCACTGCACCAATGGTGGCAGAGATACTTGCCGCCATGGACACGATAGAAGGCGACCCTACTATTGGGGCAATTGTGGTGACGGGTACGGCGCCTGCATTTTGTGCCGGTGCAAACTTGGGCAATCTCGCTACCGCATCTGGTAGCAGCCTTGGAACTATTTACGAAGGCTTCTTACGTATTGCACGCAGCCCGCTACCAACCATTGCTGCAGTGAATGGTGCAGCTGTTGGTGCCGGCATGAACTTGGCACTCGGGTGCGATGTTCGCATTGCTGCTCGGCGCGCAAAGTTTGATACACGCTTTTTGCAAATCGGTATTCATCCAGGTGGTGGACACACATGGATGTTGCGCCGTATAACTGGCCCTCAAACAGCTTTTGCCACCGTGATGTTTGGTGAAGTTCTAGATGGTGCAGAAGCAGAGCGCGTCGGCCTTGTGTGGAAATGCGTTGATGATGATCAATTGTTGATTGAAGCACAAAAGATGGCTGCACGCGCTGCAAGCGTTCCGCGTCCGTTGCTAGAGAGTGTGAAGAAAACCATTCAAGAGATGGCAGACGTTGTCACACACCCCGAAGCAGTGGAACGCGAATTAGTACCTCAATTGTGGAGCACTAAACAACCATGGTTTGCAGAACGCATTGCTGCGTTGCAATCGAAAATATCAAAGAAATAGATTCTTACGATACGTACGTAATGCGTATCTTCTGAGCTGAGTTTCCGCCGGGGCCAGTTGGCTCAACTTGAATATCGAAGTCCGCTGGCCCCACAGGCCAGTCGTAGTTTTTTGGTGTGTAACACTGTGCTCTGATATCCCACTTCAAGATTATCACGGGTGGGTTTGTGGCATCGATTGGTTTATCAGAAGCCATCTCTTCGTCTTTGCTAGTGAGAAGATTGCACTTACCGACTGATGGATTCCCATTTGGAATATCAGGCGTGAACTTGAAACCAGCAAGGTCGTAGAAGTCACCTGCTTCGCCGTCCATTGCGAGACGTTGTGGGCGATAAACCTTGAGGTACAACGTGTCTGTCGACTTGACATTGATGGTTGGTTCGGTGATGCGGGCACCCTCTGGCCCAATCGTTGGATTCGTGTAGTTAATGTCTGTATAACTAGTTCCGTCAGTTCCGTATGCAATGAACATCGGGTGTGTCACAAAAACAAATCCGGGGCTAGAGGTGAATTCATATTTTTTGCCCTCTGCCGTTTCGACTTTCATTGAAAACGTATCTTGTCCAGAAGGTAGATCGGTAGCAGTGAAGTTATACCCGGATCCAAATGAGTAACCACCTGAGTCAGTGCCGCACATCTTTCCAGCACCAATCTGCCATTGGTAGTCGCCAGTTCCGCAGGCTTTGGTTAGTTCTTG
The DNA here is from genome assembly GCA_044341035.1 of Ilumatobacteraceae bacterium. Taxonomy (GTDB): domain Bacteria; phylum Actinomycetota; class Acidimicrobiia; order Acidimicrobiales; family Ilumatobacteraceae; genus UBA2093. The sequence goes on from JBIISL010000019.1 coordinate 8,113, forward strand.
GTATTCAGAAGGTGCATACGACACTCCAACACCTTTGAGGAATGTTCGAGTCACTGCTGAACCGCACACAGCAGGGATAGGAGAGAACACCATGCTCATTGTCTTTGTGATGGTTGAGGCGATATTCGCTTTGTCAGCTTTGAAAGCGCCAGTACCGTAAGCATTGATGGAGCCGGCATAGCCACCTTGTGTGGCCTTGTAGTTGGTGAAGATTTTGAAATCAACTGCGCCACAGGTGGTGGTTCCGTCGTCCGCCGCAACTTTTGGTGCTGGCGTGCTGGCGTCTGCTGAGTCAAGAACAGCGTCACCGTCATCGTTGACGTCGAACGCATTGGGGATTCCGTCGTCGTCAGCGTCGCCGCCAAGAGTTTCATCTTTATCTACTGCTTTGTTGGCGCCTGGTTGTCCTCCTGGTTGGTTACCTGGTTGACCGCCTGGTTGTCCACCTGGTTGGGGGTTTGGAGGGCCTTGCGGCCCCGGCGGCACAACTTCAAATCCTTCAGGAGAACAAGTTGAGGTGCCTTTAGGTTCGCATGGTTGGCCAACTGCTGGAGCCCACACACCGGATTTTGTCACTGACGTATTCGCAGTTTTTCCGTAAGTACCAACACCGAGTGGTTTGCCTTTGGAAGCCTTTACTGCTCCTGCAGTTGTCGTGTCAGCAGCCGAAGATTTGGTACTTGTGACCGCATAACCCTGTTGCGTCGTGCCCGGAACCTTTTTAATAGTGACGGTGCCCAGTTTTACTGAAGCGGCAGCTGTTTGTTTGAGCTTCGTATAAACAATGTTCGACTTCGCTGCTGTCTTGCTTTTGTTGGCAAGAACAACAGGTCCGAAGTACTTACCCTTTGCGCTGGCGTCCTTGCCACTAACCAATTGCAATGTGGTGCCACCGATTGCGCCTGTGCCCTTTGCTTTCAATGTGATTTTCTGTGACGCACTTTTTACTGCCTGCGAAGCAAGTAGACGACCGGTGCCAGAGACAAGAAGAACAGTGAGATTCTTTCCACCTTTGACGGTGGCAGTCACTGTGTAAGTTTTGCCAAATTTCTGAACTGCCCCAGCAGCTGGTGAGGCAACTGCGAGAGAAGCGATTACTGCAACTGCGGCTGCAACTGAGGTGAAACGTTTTGAAAAAATTGACATGATTGATCCCTTTTCGATGGCTCTTTGAACCTTGAAACTTTCTCAACGGTAGCATTTGTGATTGTGAAAGGGAAGCGCTGGACGGCGATTTTTGTCGGTGCGCTGTTAGGTGCAGTCACGGTCCAGGGCGGTGCCCAATCGGCCCCTGTGGGCGCCCCATGGCACCTGGATCGCATTAATCAGCAGGCTTTGCCCCTAGATGGCGATGTGGCGCATGGGCCGTTGAACGGCCAGGGAATTGACATCTACATCGTGGATACAGGGGTGCGGGCCACTCATGAACAATTCGTGAATCGGACATTGGCAGGGCTAGACGTACGTACAGCGGACGGGTCGTCCGTGGTGGACCCTCCTGGGTCTGATTGCGACGGCCACGGAACTCACGTTGCCGGTCTGGCAGCCGGCAGCACTGTTGGAGTAGCAACGGGAGCACGCATCATTTCAGTGAGAGTTCTTGATTGCAATGGTTCGGGTGAAGTGCCAGACGTGGTGCCCGGATTGCAATGGATTCGCGCACATCATCGTTCTGGTGTTGCTGCCGTTGCAAACCTTAGTTTTGGTGTTGACCTCGGCGACGATGGAGCAACGATTGATAAAGAAGTTCGAGCTCTAATTCATGAAGGCGTCGTGGTAACGATTGCTGCGGGAAATGGTGATGACAGCGGCAAGCCCATAGATGCATGCAAGATCGCCCCTGGTGATGTTGCAGGAGCTCTAACGGTCGGTGCAGTGTCTGTTACTGATGCTGTTGCGTATTACTCAAATGACGGACCATGTGTTGATTTGTATGCACCAGGAGGCGACAGAACCCGCCAAATCGAATCATCATGGAGCAGCACGGATGTAAATTCTGACGCAGAATACGAATACGACGTCGGAACATCTATGGCATCTCCGCTTGTTGCGGGATATGCGGCTCTGTTGGCACAACAACAACCGGGACTATGTGTGCCTTCGATTGTTGATGCCATTGTGGCTCGTGCAACGCCTGGCGTGATTACGGGATTAACTGCGACGTCTCCAAACAAGTTGTTGTTCTTAGAACAGTCACCAGTAGTTGCTTCTGTTCCTGGCGTTGCATCTCACATCAGTTTCACGACCGACAATAAGTCGCTTGTTGTGAAATGGGATCCGCCGTGTGATGGAGGGTCACCGATTACCTCGACTGAAATCTCTTTGCTACTGCGCGGCAAAGTAGTTCGAACGCTCACTGCGAATGGCACAAAGCATTCAGTTCGATTTGAAGGACTACGAACTGGCATGAAGTACAAGGTGAGGATTACTGCAACGAATGCTGTTGGGGTAGGGAAACCTAAGAACGAAGTTGCCCCAATGGCAGTTCGTAGTGTCGTGCGCGGGCAATTTTTGAAACTAGAACAAGTTGGCTCGATAACGGGACCTTGGGTAACAAAATGGTCTGTTGTTAAAGAAACTCGCAGTATTTGCAGGGTGAACAATTCCACACGTCGGTTCGCGGCGTTGAAGCGCGGCACCTGCAAGGTCTACCTACGTGCAATTACTGGGCAGAAACCAATTATTCATTTCATACGAATCAGTTAACACTGCCCCCGAAAGAGGAGTATCTTTCGCTTAGGGAACCATTCTGATTTCCTCTTGGACTCCTTAAGGAGGCAGCGATGAGTAATCGAAATCGCAACCAGGATCGTGCACCTGTGCCGCGTCAGGAATTGCGGGCTCACGCCCACAATGAACGACATCGCGTTCACAGTGAACTTCATTTGGCTGAAGAAGCTATGAGGCACGGCGTTGAACCACTAGACGTGGAAGAGCCAGGTCCTGAATGGAAACCGATGCATCATCATGATCCACTTGTGGGTATAGAAAAAAGCCGCAAGCATGTGTTGAAGCACTGGAAGACTAAAGAATGGAAGCGGCGCAAGACTGTTCGTCGAATGCGTGCGATTGAGTTAAACAATCCGCTTTAAGAATTGATCCAATTCGCGAGGAATTCTTCGCGTCGGTCATTCCATTCTTCGATAGTGATTCCGTAACGGACATGGTCTTCCCATACTCCGTTAATCTCCAGAAAGCGTTCGGCGACGCCTTCTGTTCGGATGTCAAGTTTTTCCATCACGCGACGTGAATTGTGGTTACGCGGAATGATGCACACTTCAAGACGGTGCAGGTGAAGATTTTCAAATGCATATTGCGCTAGGACTACGAGCGCCTCAGACATGAATGAACGACCCGCACGCGATTTGTCGATCCAATAGCCAATGGTGGCGGATTGGAATGCACCTCGAACAACATTGTTCAAATTGATTTCTCCGGCGAATGCACCATCTACAAAAATTCCGAATGCATATTGTGACCCGGCAAGCCGTTCACGGTCGCGTGCTCCACACCGCGCGGCGAACACATCACGATTCTGTTCGGGATCCGGGTGATGCATCACACGAATTGGTTCCCATACGGTGAGCCACTCGCCATTGCGGCGACGCACTTCGCTCCACCCGGTGAAATCTTGCGGTACAAGAGGACGCAGTACAACGCGTCGCCCGTACAAGCGAAGACCGACTGAAGATGTTCGTGCTGGATGAACCGCGGTCATGGTGCCATTCTGGCACGATGAGCAACCCCATCGAGAAGTCCACGCGTTGACACCGTGATCTCGGAGAGATGAAGGCGACGCATGGTGCCGACAAGAATGCAGCAGCCAGCCACAATGATGTCAGCTCTGTCTGCAGTAAGGCCAGGGTTCTGTACTCGCAATGCCAATGGTTCCGTTGCCATAGTGCGAAAGACGTCTTCTGCTGCTTCGCGCGTCAGTGTCATGGCGTGTAACGCGGCGTCATCAAATGCGTGAAGCCCAAGTTCCACAGCAGCAATTGTGACAATGGTGCCAGCGACTCCCACTGTGCGGGCCACCGTATTGATGACGGGATGGTCACGAGTGATGTCCTCTAATTCATCTGCCACTGCACCAATAAGATTTGTGAGGTCTTCAGGCCGAGGTGGATCTGAAGAAATATGTGAATCAGTTGAAGTGACAGCACCAAAAGGAATACTGGCAAACACATCTATAGAGTCAGCTCCTACTGTGTATTCGGTACTTCCGCCGCCAATGTCGATGACCAGGGTGGTTTCATTGATGACAGGTAGCCCAATGAGTGCCCCTGAGAATGTCAGGGCAGCTTCTTCAGATTCGGATAACACGTCAATAGTTGCTTCAGTTTTCTTCTGCAGCATCTGACTAAAGATGGCGGTGTTACGTGCGCGCCGGCATGCAGCAGTGCCAACGATGTGAATCTTGGTGGCACCAAGCGACTGTGCTGTAGTTATGTACGACGCAATGACTTCAATAGTTCGCGTCATCGCATCAAGTGAAAGTTCACCCGCGACATGAAGGCCTTCACCGAGACGCGTTGATGTAATTGTGCGTGCGATTTCTGTGCCGTTGTCATCAATGACAAGAAGATTCGTGGAGTTTGTTCCAACGTCGATAGCTGCAACGGTTGTCATAATGGTTGTGCGTATGCAACGCCGCGTTCGTCGAGTTGTTGAGCGACCCACGCTCCTACGGAGTCATCGCCGCCTGCGAGCCAATGAGCAAAGTGTGCATGTAGACACTTCACGCCACGTCGTGTGCCGCCGACACCAGCAGAAGGGCGTGGTCCGACATGTGTTGCAGGGATCATCGCATCGCGTCGCTCTTGATATCGCACATGGATGGCATCGATTGCTTCGAGACCAATGATGGCTTCGACAGTGTTGACTCCGCCGTCTGCCTCCAGTGTGCTGACTGCGTGTACTTCAGTACCACCGACGAGCCAGTACAGAGTTGGCATAGGTGTGCCGTCTTCCAAGAGGGGCGCATTCATGAGAACAACGGGAGCACCGTCCGCTGAGCGAACCACAATGCGAAAGTCGCCTTGTGGAATACGCCCAATAAGTGCAGTGACGGCGGCGAGATCTTCAGATGAAGGGGGAGCGCCGGCTAATTGCATGAATTAGCGAACAACAAGCCACACAAGAACAGCAACTACAACCACGACAACAGGGATAGCTCGCTTGAGAATTGGGCTACCAGCGGCGCTGAGAAGATTGAGGGGCGCAACTTCTGCGCTCTCAATGGTTCGTATGCCTTCAGTTGGTGCTGCTTCTGCTGGCGCTTGTGCTGGGATCGCTGGTTGTTCGGCAATAAGAGTGTTCAGATTGACAACGAACTGCGCAAGAAGCTTGTCGCTGATGTCTGCCATAGCGCCGCGACCAAATTGTGCAACTTTTCCTGTGACGGAAAGATCTGTATTTACGGTGACAGAGGTGTTGGTTGCATCGACAGCAGTCATCTCGGCAGTAATTATTGCCGCCGCGTTGCCTTTGCCCGTGGTGTCACGACCTTCGCCTTTGAGAACAACTTTGTGAGCAACGTCGTCTCGCTCAATAAAATTCGCCTGACCTTTGAACTGCGCCTGAATTGGCCCAACTTTGACTTTGACAACTCCGCGATATGTGTCGCCTTCAATTTCGAGCAACTGAGCGCCAGGGAGGCAAGGTGCAATGAGCTCAACGTCGGTGAGAATGCGCCACGCAGTTTCTACAGGAACCGCAACAGTGAATTGATGATTTAGGTCCATGTGTCGAGATCCTCTGTGGTGTCGATATCTGCCGAATTGCCTTCACAGGCTACTTCCCGAACGAGTTCAGGATGCAGATGAATGAGACTTCGTGCCCCAGCATCTGGGTCAGCCTGTAGGTCCTTAAATGTGTCCCACACGCTGGAATGAAGTCGCACGGGGTTGCCTCGCGTGCCGTCGTATGTGGCAACCGCAATGGGAGATGTTGAAGATGCAACATTGATCCATGACTGAGAAGTGAGAAATGGTTGGTCTGCCAAGCCAACAACAATGGCGTCATAGCCGTGGCTGCGAGCGAACTGCATGGCCGTGATGACAGAACTGCGTTGACCTGTTTTCCAATCCGGATTATGCACTTCTGTAACGGCGCCAATGTGGTCGCTGAGATCAAGGGCACCGGAAACAACAATGAACCCGTCAAGGCCAGAACTGGTCATCGCGGTGAGTGAACGCGAAATGATTGTTTGCCCTTCAATCTGCGACAGCAGCTTGTGTTGTGAACCAGAAAAGCGAGTGCCAGAGCCAGCAGCCAGAAGGACCCCAAGGACGGTGCTGTGTGGTGTCTCCATTCGTAATAGCCTGCCTGAAATGGTTCGGGTTGGCACACTTCTGCGCGGGATAGCCGCAATTGGCATTCTCAGTGCGTCCCTCTATGTCGGGCCCGTCAGCGCGGCAAGCAATTCCAGCAAAGAGGCTTCGGTGCATCGCCTGCAAATGCCCGGTGAGCGCACTCGCAAACGCCCACAAATTTCGATTGACGCCCTTCGTGCGCTGAACCTCATTTTGCGTACAGAGAATCAGGAAGACCCCACCTATCTGGAGTTCCGCCGGGTTGTTTCAAATGGGGTTGCGAAACGTCTCAGCCTTGACCCGATGCAGTTGAATCGTGCTTGGTCGCGCGCACCACGTGATCATCAAATTGCTGTGTTGTCCGCACTGACACAACTCAATGTTCGGTATATAACTGGCAAAGAGGATTCGTACGTGAAGATGGACTGCTCGGGACTGCTGTGGTTCGCATGGCGCACTGCCGGTGTCGACATGCCACGTCAAGCCGTCTCACAACTTGATAGGCGTATGCGTGTCGACCGTAAAGATGCAATTGCAGGAGACATCACCGGCGAAGGAACTCATGTGCAGATGTATCTCGGTACAGGACTAGCAATGATTCATGCACCGTTCGGTGGCAAATTAGTGAAATTCAAAATCATGTCTGAAGAACAAGCTGCACGTGTTGTGTGGACTAACCCCAGCAAAATTGCGACATACCGTTTGTAGGCGTTAGTGAATTGCGCCGTCGCTGGCGCCAAGCGGAGAAGCATTGCGCCCCGTGCGAGTAGCGATGATTTCACCCACAATTGAAATTGCAGTTTCTTCAGGTGTGCGTCCACCAAGGTCTAAACCAATTGGTGAATGAACACGGGATAAATCAGCTTGGCTAGTAATTCCAACTTCTGCCATGCGCTCAAGACGCTTTGCATGGGTCTTGCGGCTGCCCATCACACCGATGTACCCCGCCGATGTTGCAAGTGCACCCTGAATTGCTGGTACATCAAACTTCGGATCATGGGTCAAAATGCATACGGCGTCGCGCGATGTTAAGCGGTGGCCATTTTCCGTGAACATCGGAGTTGGCCATGTGACTTTGACTTCGTCGGCCATGGGAAAACGACGGCGTGTTGCAAACACTTCGCGCGCATCACATACCGTGACGTGGTAGCCAAGAACTTTTGCAACACGAGCTAATGCTGCTGTGAAATCAACTGCACCAAAGATCCACATGAGTGGTGGTGGAGAAAAACTCTCAATGAAGATACGAACTGTCTCTGTATCAATGAGGTCTTCGGGTGTTGATTCACCGTGGGGTCCGTAGTGACGAACCAAGGTACGTCCGGCTTCTAATTCACCAAGCGCGTCTCGCGCCACGATGCGATCAATATCAGGGTTGCCGAGAGAGCCGCCAACAATGCCTGCAGGGGTGACAACCATGGTTGAACCAACATGCGGACCTTCGATGACGGTCACTAGTGCGACAGGTGAATTATCACGAACATGTGAAGAAAAAGTCTGGTACGAATTCATGATCACCATTCAAGGGGCTGAATGAAGAGGTGAATGATGCCGCCGCATGTGAGACCAACAGCGAACGCTTCATCATCTGAATAGCCAAAGGTGACAACACGGCTTGGTTGTTCACCGGAAAGAATTGCTAACGCTTCTGAGACAACAGCGCTTTCTACGCATCCGCCGCTGACAGACCCGCTGACTTCACCGTCTTGGTTGACAGCCATTGCTGCGCCTGCGCCGCGCGGCCCAGAGCCTTCAATGTCAACAACGCGTGCGATAGCAACTCGTTTGCCATCGGCTTGCCAGCGATCTATGTCGGTAAGAAGTTCACGCATGATTAATGACCTTAGTGAGTTGCTCGAGGGCATCAAGAGAATGTCCCTCCACGAAGTCATCAACATACGGCAGTGCAGCTGCCATTCCTCGGGCAAGTGGCGCATATCCTGGCGTGACTTTTAGTGGGTTCACCCACACAATGCGAAACGACACACGATGAAGGCGTTCCATTTGTTCTGCCAACACGACAGGGTCTCCACGATCCCAACCGTCTGACAGAACAACGACGATTGCTCCGCGGGCCATGCCGCGCACGCCCCATTCGTTATTGAATAATCGTAAAGTCTCGCCGAGACGTGTTCCGCCGCTCCAGTCGCGTACGTTCTCGCCTGCAGCGCGTAATGCACGGTCTGGATCTTTTGAAGAAAGCTCTCGCGTGATGCGTGTGAGACGAGTACCTAATGTAAATGCTTCAACACGTTGCCGACCGGCAACACCTGCATGAACGAACCGAACAAGTGCTCGTGCATATGGCTCCATTGATCCGCTGATGTCGAGAAGGAACACAATGCGGCGGGGCTTGTCGCCCTTTTCTACCCAATGGCGTCGCATTGGTTCACCGCTTGCTGCAAGAGAAGCCCGCACAGTTGCACGCATGTCTGGGCGTTTACCGCGAGAGCGTGTTGGCTTCATGCGCAATGATGGGCGGGGAGGGCCAGCCATGCGCAGTGATTGCATGAATAGTTGCGCTTGTTGCATTTCGTCGTTCGAATAGTCAGCAAAGTCTTTGTCACGCAATGTCTCAACGCCAGAGAATCGCAACGTGATGGTGGGTTCGTCAGATGCATCAGCATTTCCATCTGCACTGCCCTCGTCTTCGGTATCTAACGCAAGAGTGACTTTCAGTTGCTCCTCATCATCAGCCACAACAGACTCGCGATGTTCCCAAAAAACATTGAATGCTTTATCAAACAGTGCAATATCTTCTGGTCGACGTACCAAGGTGGCGCGACCTGCCCAATACACAGACTGACGGTCTTCAATTCCAACTAATGACAATGCGTTGATGAACGTCAGAACAGAATCAAGTGGAGTTGCAATATCAAGACGGCGAAGAACGCGCGAGAATCCGACTGCGAGTCGGTCAGGGTTTGACTCAACCGTGAAGGAGGCCACGGTCGAATGCCTGTTGTACAACGCCAGCGATGCCGTGATCGCGTACACGACTGTGGTCTTCGCGATATTTCAATACCGTGCCGAGCGTGCGATCGAGAACTGTTTCGTCAATTTCAGTGATGCCGAGTCGGCCAAGTGCTGCTGCCCAGTCGATTGTCTCTGCAACCCCAGGTGGTTTGTACAAATTGATGGCGCGAAGTGCTTCCACTGCACCTGCAACTTGGCGGGCAAGAATTTCACTTGCTTCGGGAACTCGCATTTGTACAATTTCGACTTCACGGTCAAACGATGGGTGTTCCACCCAGTGGTACAGACAACGGCGCTTCAAGGCATCGTGAACATCACGGGTGCGGTTCGATGTGAGAATCACAATGGGCGGATTATCTGTGCGAAAGGTTCCGATTTCGGGAACTGTGACTTGGAAATCTGACAACACTTCTAAGAGGTATGCCTCGAACTCGTCATCGGCACGGTCGATTTCGTCAATGAGTAATACGGGAGGAGTGGAATGCCCGTGATCGATTGCACGAAGGAGTGCGCGCTTCAATAAAAAGCGTTCGTCGTAGAGTTGGCCTTCAAGTTCGGCAGTACCAGATTGTGCTGCTTCGCCGGACGCTTCAGCTGCGCGCAGATGCAACAACTGGCGTGAGTAATCCCAGTCGTAGACAGCTTGTGCAGCGTCGATTCCTTCGTAACACTGCAAACGAATCAGTTCGGCGTTCTGCCAACGCGCGATGCTCTTTGCAAGTTCGGTTTTGCCAACACCAGCTTCGCCTTCAAGAAAGAGTGGGCGATGCAGAGTGAGCGCCAGAAAGACGGCTGTGACAAGACCTTCGTCGGCTAGGTATCCGTGTGCGGCAAGCCCGTCAGCGACTTCTTGAGTGGTTTTCGGCTCGTATGACACGTCTAGAGCGTAGGGGATAGAACCCTATGAGTCCCATCCGAGACCGAATCGGTCAAGGGTGCGTAACCATGCGTTGCGCGTTCCGGTCTTATCTTCATGATCTAAGGACCAGCGAGTGGCTTGAATGCCAATAAAGCGAAACGGCTCGGGCGGAAACGGCACAGGCTTTGTGCGCACAAATTCAGTTGCCGTTGCTCGAGTGCGTCGGCCATCAATGAGATCAAGCATGACTTCAGCTCCGAATCGAGATGCAGCAACTCCAAGCCCTGTGTAGCCAAGTGCGTATGACACGCGTCCGCCCATTGCTTTGCCCCAGAACACGCAGTAACGACTGCATGTATCGATGACGCCGCCCCACATATGAGAAAAGCGCACACCTTCAAGTTGAGGAAATGTTTCAAAGAAATGCCGTGACAACATGGCCCATGATTCTGGACGTGATTCATTTTCTTGGCGCACTTTTCCTGCGAAGAAATAAACCGCGTCGTATCCGCCCCACAAGATGCGATTGTCTTCGGTGAGTCGGTAGTAGTGAAACTGGTTCGGAATATCGCTGAGACCTTGGCGACCCTTCCAGCCGATGGAATCAAGTTGTGATTGCGTGAGTGGTTCTGTGACCATGCAATAGTCATACACAGGGGCAACGTAGTTGCTAAGGCGTTTCAGAACTGGCTTGAAGGCATTGGTTGCAAGCGCAACTTTCCCTGCACGAATACGGCCAAGCGGGGTAGTGACAAGTACTCCGACTCCGTCTCGTTCCATGGACAACGCTTTTGAATCTTCGTAAATACGAACACCGAGTGATTCGGCAGCGGCTTTCAGACCCCATACCAATCGAGCAGGGTCAATGAGCGCTGCGGTGTCGTGTCGCCATAAACCACCCGTGTACAAAGGTGAATGAACTTGAGCTTGCATTGCATCGCGATCAAGCCATGTAACTTTTTGTCCCAATTTACGAAGATGCGCGTAATCGTCGCGAAGTTCGTCGAGGTATGAAGTTGGGTGAGTAGTTGTTGCAATATCTATTGCACCTGTACGTTCCCAGTCACAGTCAATGTTGTATTTCTTGACTGCTGCTTCAATGTCGTTCAGGTTTTTGAGACCAAGCTCTTCAAGCACTGACACTTCGTCCGGGAATCGCGCTTGCGCGTTTGCAATGCCGTGCGTTAACGATGAATCAACAAATCCGCCGTTACGACCGCTGGCTGCAGATCCCACTTCGTGTGCCTCAATAAGAATGACGTCGCGTGACGGGTCGCGTTCTTTGGCGAGAATGGCGGTCCAGAGGCCTGTGTAGCCACCGCCAATGATGCAGAGGTCGCAGGTTTCTGTGCGGACCAGGGTTGGGTTCGAGTCGGGTTCGTCTACGTCTTCATACCAGTAGGGATATGTATCTGCGTCGGCGATCGCGTCGAGATGACGCTCGTCCATGGTTTCACCACCTTGTGACTCTCAGGCTACCCGAGACCCGCCACAGCCGAAGGTTTCATGGGGTGCACATGCTGTGGACCATGGGTGCCCAATTGTTATAGGTTCATTTGATGCTTCATCACATCGTGCTTTTTACTTGGAACGACTCAGTTCCAGCCGGACATCCAGCAATTGCTGCAAATGAATTGCGCAAATACGCAGCAACTCTTGATGGCCTTGTGTCGTACAACTGTGGCCCGAATGCTGGGCATACAGCTACGGCAGCTGATTTTGCAGTGTCAGCAGTGTTTGAAGATGTTGCGGCATGGCATGCCTACGACACAGCTGATGAACACAACCGAATTCGCAAAGACATATTCGGCCCCTACGTCGCCACTCGCACTGTTATTCAATTCGAGAGTTGAGCCTGTTTGGAAGCAATACGTGCTTCCCACTTGTTTGCGATAAGCCACGCCAATACAACAATTGTCCAGCCAGCTAGACCGTCAATGATGTAGTGCTCGCCGAAGTAAACGAGCGAAGCCAGCATTGCAATGGGAAATGAAAGTGCAGCAATACGAATCCACAGACGGCAGTTACGGGGAATCCACAACGCGACCAACAGTGCCATTGCAGAGTGCAGTGATGGCATGGGCGCAACTGCATTAAGAACACCTGCACCGCGATCAATAGTTTGCGAAACAGTTTTGAGATGAAGTCGCCACCAACCCCTGGTAGTGATGCGCGTAATCGGCGGTAAGTAACCCTCTTGTGATGCCATCCAGGGTGGTGCTGCTGGGAATAGAAGAAAGATAAAAACTGAAATACCGAGTGTCAATGTAAAGCGACGTACGTAATGGAGCCACGACATTCTGTTTCGAATCCGCAGGAAGACCAACGGCAGAACTGGTAGAACAAAATGAGTCATGTAAATGACGGAGCCAATTACGTCGTACCAACGAATTATTCCGGGGGTGTAAAAACGACGTTGCATTCCAGAGATGGGCTCACGACCAAAGGTGATGAAACTATCGATATCTCGCAGCAATGTGTAGTTGACAGCTGTTCCTAATTGGTCGGCACTGCCCCTGCTGTAGTCATACACCATGTACATCAGTGCGAGAAGCGCCCAATCTCGTAGTAGAAGAACGATGTCTTCGCGTGTGCGACCAAGTGATGCACAAAGAAAAGCACCAAGCATCCATAAGAGAACTGCAATGCGGTCAACGGGAATACCGTTAGCGACAAGGCTCCAGAAAAATACAGCGACGTACGTGAGTAGTGCGTACGGACGAATTAAACCAAGGGTGTTCTCGGTTTCGGGCATGCGGAAAAGTTATTTGCTTGTTGACTCAAGTGCGCGGCGCACCAAGACCTCTGCAAGGTGAACGCGATATTGCGCGCTTGCATTGAGGTCTGATTGTGGCTCTGCTTCTGCGCCAGCAAGTTTTGCTGCGTCACCGATGCTTGCTCCGCCTGCGATTGCTTTTGCAACGCTGGTTGCCAATACGGGAACTGATCCCATGTTGACAAGGCCAACACCAGACTCGGTGCCGCGCTTCCATGCAGCGACTCCGACGATTGCCCAATCTTGAGCACGGCGGTTGAACTTTTGGAAGCCCCATGTTGCGCCGTTCATTTTCGGAACGCGAATTTCTGTGAGCATTTCGTCAGGAGCAAGTGCTGATTCAAGGAAGCCAACATAGAAATCAGCTGCTGCAATTTCACGTGTACCGTTCGGTCCTTGTGCAACATATGTTGCACCAAGTGCCAACGTTGTCGCAGGCAAATCAGATGCTGAGTCTGCGTGAGCAATGGAACCGCCGATGGTGCCGCGATGGCGTACCTGAGGGTCGCCAACATGGCTTGCTGCAAACGACAGCAGGGGAGCATGCTCGGCAAGGATTGGTGACTTTTCAACATCCATGTGGCGTGTCATTGCACCGATAGCGATGTGGCTACCCGCATCACGGATGTATGACAAGTCCTTAATGCGAGCAATATCAATAAGCACTGCTGGTTGAGCAAGGCGCAACTTCATCAGTGGCAACAGGCTGTGTCCACCAGCAAGAAACTTTGCGTCTTCGCCGTATTCACTAACAAGTGAGATTGCTTCAGCGGCAGATGATGCACGCTTGTAATCGAATGGTGCAGGAATCATGTGAGTCTCCGACTTACTTGTTGTTGGCGCATGCGAGCACCGACTTGACGATGTTGTGGTAACCGGTGCAGCGGCACAAGTTGCCTTCAAGACCAATACGAACTTGCTCTTCCGTTGGAGATGGGTTCTCGTTCAAAAGGCCAATTGCTGCCATGACCATTCCAGGTGTGCAATATCCGCACTGCAAACCGTGGTTCTCCATGAATGCCTGTTGCATCGGGTGCATGACACCATCTTTAGCGAGGCCTTCAATGGTTGTGACTGTGCCGCCGTCTGCCTGAACAGCAAGCACGGTGCAGCTCTTCACTGATTCGCCGTTGAGGTGCAACGAGCATGCGCCACAACTAGATGTGTCGCATCCAATGTTGGTACCAGTGAGGTTGAGTGTTTCGCGCACGTACTGAACGAGCAGGGTGCGAGGTTCAACATCACTTTCGTGTGTGGTTCCGTTGACGGTAATGGTGACCTTCATTGTGGGTTCCTTTGTGTGTAGTTCTGTGAGTAGTAGTGAATTATCGTGTGGACTGAATTGCAGCCCACACCTTTTCTGCGGTGGTTGGCATGTCAATATGCTTGACGCCAAATTGTGAAACGGCATCAATAACAGCAGACTGCACTGCTGGCGTAGATCCGATGGTGCCAGATTCGCCGATTCCCTTAGCGCCTATCAAGTTGATTGGCGTGGGTGTTTCCATATGCACAACAGTGACGTTCGGAAGTTCCGCAGCCGAGATGAATGCATAGTCAGCAAGGTTTGACGTGATGGGGTTGCCATCTGGGTCGTAACACACTTCTTCAAGAAGTGCTTGCGCAGCACCTTGTGCAACACCACCATGAATTTGACCTTCAAGCAACATTGGGTTTAGTACTTTTCCTGCATCATCACATGCAGTGTGAGCGATATGGGTGACCTTTCCGGTTTCTACGTCAACTTCCACAACTGCAACGTGTGCACCGAATGGGAATGTCGCACCTGATACTCCGATGAAGTCTGAGTGGAAAAGTCCACCTGATTGCTTTTCAGCAAGAGCGAGTTCAGCCCATGTTTTTGCCATTGCCGGAGTACCTGCAACGTGGAAGCTTCCCGAGTCTTTGTCGAGGATGATGTCTTCTTCGCTCGCTTCAAGCAATCGAGCAGCAACTGACTTTGCTTTGTTCACAAGTTCAGCAGATACTGCAAATACCGCATTTCCACCCTGTTGAAGCGAACGCGACCCCATGGTTCCGTCACCGACTGGTGTGAGATCGGTGTCGCCCCACACCAATTCGATGTTTTCAATGGGGATACCGGTCTGCTCGTTGGCAAGCATTGCCCATGATGTGGCATGGCCTTGTCCGTGCGGTGACGTACCGGTGTAGATGAGTGCATGACCGTTGTCGAGAATTTCGACTTTTGCTGCTTCTCCGCTACCGACGCCACCAGTGATCTCTACGTACACGCTGATGCCTATGCCGATTTGCTTAGCTGATCCACTGTCGCGCGCAGCTTTTTGCTTTGTGCGCCAGCCTTTGTAATCAGCAGCGTCAAGGACCTTATTAAGCGATGTTTCGTAGTCACCAACGTCATAGGTCTGGCCAACAACAGTGGTGTGTGGTTCGAGGAACTTCGGAATGAGGTTCTTGCGGCGCACTTCTACTGCGTCCATACCTACTTCAAGAGCAAACATATCCATGGCGCGTTCGATGGCAGCTGTTGCTTCTGGTCGACCCGCTCCGCGGTACGCAACGGTAGGTGTGGTGTTTGTAACAACAGAGGTTGTGCGGCATTCGATGTTTGGAATTGCGTACACGCCAGACGACATAGGGCGTGTCATGAATGGAGCAAGGATGGTTCCCATATCGACCCAACCGCCTGAGTCTTGAATAGCCCAGAGTTGGTAGTGAGTAACTGTGCCGTCGCGCTTGCCACCAATGGTGACGTACTGCAATTGCGCACGACCATGACCAAGTCCAACCATTGACTCGCTGCGTGTCTCACGCCAACGAACTGGCGTACCGACCTTCTTTGCAATAACGCCCAACAAGAGTTCTTCTGGGTACGCACCAATTTTTGCGCCGAAGCCTCCACCAACATCAGGTGTCTTTACGTGAACCATGCTTGGGTCGACACCGTTGGCTGCAGCTAGAGGAGCAACTGCACCTTGAGCGTGCTGTGTGGAAAGCCATTCAGTGAGGCGACCATCTTTACCCCATGCTGCAGCAGCACCGCGAACCTCGAGTGGGCACGGAGCGACGCGCTGGTTGATGAAACGACCTTTGACGACTACTTCACAGTCTGCGAAGTATGCATCACCGGTGTTGTCTGGCAATCCGAGAACCATGCTGTCGAACACAACGTTGCTTCCGCATGCTTCGTACAACAGGTTGGTGCTGGCCATAGCTTCTTCAAGATCAATGAGGGCTGGAAGAACGTCGTAATCAATAATGACAGCGTCTATTGCGTCTTCGCCTTGTTCGCGAGTGTCGCTGACAATTGCGACAATTGGCTCACCAACAAAACGCACTTTGTCGGTAGCGAGAAGAGTGCGCGTAGCTGCGGGGTTGTATGCAGATGGAACTTGTTCAAGTCCGAGGTCTTTGCCTGTGAGCACTGCAACGATCCCGGGCATAGATGCAGCATCAGAAGTATCAATCGAAGTGATGACACCGTGTGCCACGGTGCTACGAACATACGTGACGTGTAACGCGCCAAGAAGTGCGGGTTCATCAAGAAGGTCATCTACATAGACGCCACCAGTAGTGAGAAATTTTGGGTCTTCTTTACGAAGAACCCGATTTCCAAGAATGCTTCCAGCCATTACAAAACCCCCATGATTAGTTCGACAGTAAAGAGAACACTACCGAGTCATATTGGGTGGGCTCGCACGGAGCCGTGGACGGGGTATCCGCTACGGGGCTAGGGGCGCGAGGGGGCTAGCAGGAGAGTCGATGTTTGCGTTACGAATGGTCAAAATGTCGGTAATCAACGTATATGGCCAGGTGGCGGGTAAGTCGGTTGGCAAGTTTGGCATCGGTGCCAGTGTCATTCTTTGTTCGCCAGGCAGGACATAGCCCAGTTGGGCACGTGCTGCATTACGAATGCCTTCTGGGGTTTGCAATGCGTTCACTTCGGATTGAAGTTGCTCATTTGCGTCGGCAAGAGCCGCGAACTCTGTCGATTTTTGTGCAAGTGCGGAACGCTGGGTTACAAAGTCTGTGACAGGGAAGAAAAAGAGCGAAGTACCGCCAGCAATCACAATGCCCAACAATGCAAACCGTGCGAGGAAGCGAGTAACGGGGTTCTGAGCAATGCGTTGTTCAATTGGTGTCCGGCGCACAAGGGAACTCGTGATGTCGCTCGTGCGGTTACGCAGGCGAGTAAAGGGTTTTTTAATGCGTGCGACCACGTCTCTATTGTGGCGTGCAGCACGGTGCAAACCGTGGCACACGAACAGATGTTCGTTATTTGAGAGGCGCTAGGGCGCTGTGGCCACGGAATCGGGCTGTGTCTCCGAGCATTTCTTCAATGCGCAAGAGTTGGTTGTACTTAGCGACGCGATCACTTCGTGCAGGCGCACCTGTTTTGATTTGGCCACAATTTGTGGCGACAGCAAGATCAGCAATTGTGGAATCTTCAGTTTCTCCACTGCGGTGGCTCATGACGCTTGTGTATGAATGACGAGTAGCCAATTCGACTGTGTCTAACGTTTCGCTGAGTGTTCCGATTTGGTTGACCTTGATGAGGACACTGTTTGCAACTGATTGATCGATTCCCATTTGCAGTCTGCGAGTGTTCGTAACGAAGAGATCGTCACCAACAAGTTGAATGCGAGATCCGAGTGCAGCTGTGAGTTGAGCCCATCCGGCCCAATCATTTTCTGCCATGCCATCTTCGATGCTGACAATTGGATAGCGATCAACAAGTGATGCCCACCATTCGACCATCTGCGGCGCAGACAAAACTTTTCCTTCACCTGTGAGGTGATATGCACCGTCGCGATACAACTCGCTCATTGCAGGGTCGAGAGCAATTGCAATATCAGTACCTGGTGTGTAGCCAGCTTTTTCAATTGCTTCAACAAGAATCACAACAGCCGCTTCGTTGCTTGACAAGTTTGGAGCAAACCCACCTTCATCACCAACGGCAGTAGAGAGGCCGCGATCAGCAAGAACTTTTTTCAGTGTGTGATATGTCTCGACGCCCCATCGAACTGCTTCACGGAAACTAGGAGCACCGACTGGCATGATCATGAATTCTTGAAGGTCGACGTTGTTGTCGGCATGTGCACCGCCGTTGATGACATTCATCATGGGGACAGGCAAAACATGAGCATGTGGGCCACCGATGGCGCGATACAGAGGTAGCTCTAATTCGCTTGCTGCAGCATGGGCAACTGCCAAACTGACACCGAGCATTGCGTTTGCACCAAGACGTGATTTGTTTTCAGTTCCGTCAAGTTCAATAAGTGCGTTGTCAAGCGCGCGTTGGTTTGTGGCATCCATACCAATAACGACTTGTGAAACGAGTTTGTTGACATTCTCCACTGCGCGCAATACGCCCTTGCCCAAGTAGCGAGAACCGCCGTCACGAAGTTCGACTGCTTCGTATTCGCCTGTTGAAGCTCCTGACGGAACAATGGCACGGCCGGTTGCTCCGCTGTCGAGAACGACTTCAACTTCTACTGTGGGATTGCCGCGAGAATCTAAAACTTCTCGGCCGACGATTTCGACGATTTCACTCATACCTAGAACGCTAGTGATTTGGGCGGGCCTTAACCACTTCCCATAATTCATCGAGTTCGCTAGCTGATAACGCAGTCACCTCTCGGCCTTGGCTGGCTGCTACTTCTACAACCCCTTCAACCCGTGTGCGGAACTTGAAAACGGCAGATCGCAAGGCGCTTTCCGGATCAATATCGAGATGGCGCGCCACGTTGACCACGGCAAACAGGAGATCTCCGACTTCAACCATGGTGGATTCAGGGTCCCCAGTTCCTACGGTCATGCGAACTTCTTCGAGCTCTTCTGCAACTTTCTCAAGCGGCCCTTCAGGGTTCGCCCAATCAAATCCGACACGTGATGCACGCTGTTGCACTTTGCTGGCGAATGACAACGCGGGGGCTGCTTCAACTACGCCATCAAATGGTCCTGAACGATGTGGTTTTTCAGCCTTCTTGATTGCTTCCCAATTGTTTTCAACATCCTGTGATGACGTGACAACAACATCTGAAAAAACATGTGGGTGACGAGACACCAATTTGTCGTGCACAGTGCGCGCGATATCGGCCATAGTGAAGCGGCCTTGTTCTTCTGCAATTGCTGCGTGTAGTTCAACTTGATACAACAGGTCGCCTAATTCTTCAATGAAGTCAATGTCGGTTGATGGATCATCATCTTGAAGTCGAGAGATTGCATCAACCACTTCGTAGGTTTCTTCGATGAGGTAACGAACCAATGTCTGGTGAGTCTGTTCGTTATCCCACGGACATTCCTTGCGAAGTGTTCGTGCAAGTTCATGGAACTGTGCCAATTCTTGAGCAACGGGGGTTCCGAGATGTGGAATATAGAGCGAAGTCAAGTGGTCTGCTTCAAGCGTTCGATCCATGTTGCTCCACGTTGTGTGCGCAACATGCTCATCGGGAAGACCAAGGTGATGCAGCAGAATCACAGCCGTATCAGGGTCTGGGTCATCAATAGAAAGTTTGATATCAGACAACACCCAATTGGCATGTGTGTGTGCGACCAACATTGGCCCCGATATGCCGGCAGCCGCATGTGCAAACACGTGGCCGTCGATGAGGCGCACACCCGTTTCGATGGGGTCAATTGCAAGAGCTCTCCATACATCTTCAAGAAATGACACAGCCGGAAGAATGACGAGATCAATATCCGTGCGAGCGCGTAAATGAGCGACCGATTTTTCAAGCACAGTGGGCGAGCCGGGTACCGCATACAGCACTTCGTCATGTTGTTGTGCTGCTTCAACCAGTGTGATGGCTATTTCGCTATAGACATCGTCAAACGAAACGGCGCTGTCATAGAGATGATCAAAAGATGTCGCATCGCTCACTAGGTGTGCTGATGGATGATGAACGGTGCGTAGGTAACGCACCGAGATACGGCTTATTGCGTTGAGTGTCTCGGCAGTAATGAGACCTGGGTTACCTGGCCCAAGACCAACAACAACAATGCGAGGCATCAGCTAATGGTGGCAGTGGCGCCGTTCCACACGCCGTACTTTGAATTCAATTTGATGTCTGCCGCTGCCATGAAGCCAGCCAGCAAGGTTGTTCCTGGATCTTCAGTGACAACTGTGGTGACAGATTGTTTCACTTCAGAAAATGGATGACTCAAAATAATGTGGTAGCCAAACGAACTTTTGACTGGGCCTGTTGGCACGCCAGGTTTTGCGGCCACTGCGCCAATCATGAAATCTTTATCAAATGAAGCCTGCAAGGTGGTAAGCGCTTGGCATGGCTCATCGCCGTTGGCAAGTGCTCCACCAGACTTGTCGGCACCGGGTTCGATTGATTTCTTTGCTGCTACGTCTGCAAACTTTGTGCCGGCGGAAAGATCAGCGAGCACAGTCTTTGCCTCATCTTCTGTCTTCACCAAAATATGGCTGAGGCACAAAACGCCTGCAGAAGCCGGTGATTTTGAGTACAGCGATTCAAGTGCGGATGCTGATGGAAGCGCAATTGATTTGAGAGTGACGTCAGCAACGTTGAAGTTGATAAGAAGGTCTTTCAATATTTTTGGGTATGAAGCGAAGTTTGTGTCAGCTTCTGCACTTTCCATGACTGTGTCTATGTCGGACTGTTTCACCGTGACGTCATTGTCCTTGATGAACTGGGTGAATGCTTCATAACGAATCAAGGTTCGAAGGACAACTGATGCGTCGTCCTTGGTGAGTGCGCCGTTCACTGGCTTAAATTGGCCAGACTCAGTTAGCGCAGTTACTAGCGATGCAAAATCCTCTTGTGGATAGCCAGAACCGTTAACGCTGAAAACGTCAGTAGTAGAGGACACGCTGCCACAGGCAGTCAAGCCGAGGACACAGATGGCTGCAAGTGCAGCGGCGAAACGGGAAGTACGGGGGCTCTTAATCACAGAGAAACCCTAGTCGTCAGAGGGGTCAAAAAGCCCGCGTAGCAGTGCGATGACCGTCACGGCGGGGTTTGCGCCGCGTGGAACAGGCAGGGAAATGAAGCCGGGCTCATCTTTATAGACAGCTACAGATGCGAGACGGCGCAGTGTCATGGTTTGGCTCGCGCGCAATTTGAGGGGGGAGATCCGGATGGTGTTTGCATTAGTAACGACTTCTGTAATTCCAAGACGCAGACATTCCACGCGTAATGCTCCGACCGAGATGAGCGCCTGAGCTGGCTCTGGCAATTGTCCGAAACGATCGCGCCATTCTGTTTCAATATCCGCCAGTTCGTCTGCAGTACGCACGGTGGCAAGTCGCCTGTACGCCTCAAGTCGCAAGTCTTGGCTAGGAACGTATTCATCGGGAAGGTGAGCATCCATTGTGATGTCAACTTTGATTTCAACTTCGTCGGCAACAGATTCGCCCTTCATCTCTGACACGGCTTCAGTGACGAGTTGGCAGTACAGGTCATAGCCCACTGCTGCAATGTGACCGCTTTGTGACTCTCCGAGAAGATTTCCGGCACCACGAATTTCAAGGTCACGCATGGCAATCTTGAATCCGCTACCAAGATCAGTTGATTCACCAATGGTGCGAAGTCGTTCATACGCTTCATGTGACAAGACCTTGTCGCGCGGATGAAAGAGATATGCGTATGCACGATGTCCACTTCGACCAACGCGTCCTCGTAATTGATGCATCTGACCAAGGCCAAGCAGATCTGCTCGTTCAACGACCAATGTATTTACTGTCGGCATGTCAATACCGCTTTCGATGATGGTGGTGCACACCAACACATCGAAGTTTCCCTCCCAGAAATCAAGAACTATTTGCTCAAGACTTGCTTCGTCCATTTGGCCATGAGCAACAGCAATTCGGGCTTCAGGAACCCATTCACGAATTTCAGCTGCTCGTTCCTCAATTGATTGCACTCGGTTGTGTACCCAGAACACTTGTCCTTCGCGAAGTAACTCGCGACGGATTGCTTCGATGGCTACCTGCTCACTTTGTTCACCAACAAAAGTAAGAATTGGTTGCCGGTCCGCAGGCGGAGTTTGCAACAGAGACAAGTCACGAATTCCGACGAGACTCATTTCAAGGGTTCGTGGAATTGGTGTCGCCGACATGGACAACACATCAACATTTGTCTTCATTCGCTTCATTGCTTCTTTATGTTGCACACCGAAACGCTGTTCTTCGTCAACAATAAGTAGACCGAGGTTTTTGAATTCAATGCTGTCTTGCAGCAGGCGGTGGGTACCAATGACGCAATCAATCTCACCAGACTTGAGCCCGGCAATAACCTTCTTCGCTTCAGCATTGGTGAGAAAGCGAGACAGCACTTCAACTTTGATGGGATAGCCCGCAAATCGATCTGAGAATGTATTGCCATGCTGAGTAGCAAGAAGCGTGGTGGGTACCAGCACTGCTACTTGTTTGCCGTCTTGAATAGCTTTGAATGTTGCACGCACGGCTACTTCTGTTTTTCCGAATCCAACATCGCCGCACAGAAGGCGGTCCATCGGCACTTCGCTTTCCATGTCAACCTTGATAGCTGCGATTGCATCTAATTGGTCAGGAGTTTCAATGAATGGGAATGCATTTTCCATCTCTGATTGCCATGGAGTGTCTGGAGGGAAAGCATGACCCACTGCAGAAACGCGACGTTGGTACAACAGCACCAGTTCTTGCGCCACTTCACGCACCGCAGAACGTACGCGTGACTTGGCGCGGGCAAAGTCTGAACCACCCATGCGATGCAATGTGGGAGCTTCGCCGCCTACGTACTGGCGAATGACTCCAATTTGTTCCGTTGGCACATAGAGCTTGTCTCCGCCTTTATATGCAATGAGCAAATAGTCACGTTCGACGCCGCCTATTGAACGTTTGACCATTCCCTCGTACTTGCCAACACCATGGTGAGCATGCACCACGTAGCCACCTGGCTGTAGATCTTCAAACACTGTGCCCGATGAACGAGCACGTGTGTGGCGTGACGAGCGCGTACGGCGTCTGCCGCTGAGGTCTGCTTCGCTGATGATTGCGACTCGAGAGTTGGGAAGAGATGCACCGCGAGTTTGAGGTGCAAATGTCACCCATGCTCCGGGTGTAGAGATCTTCTTCGCGTCGCTTGTTGCAGTGAAGTCAATTCCGTGACCACGCATCATGTCCACTAGGCGTGGAATTGATTCCTCTGTCTCTGCTGTAACAACGATGCTCCACTTCTCGCTGAGCATTTCGTTGATGCGTCGAACAAATGAAGCGGGGTCATGAACAATGGGTCCCCAACCAGAGGCCGGCACTGCAGGTCCGTCAACTGATTCTGCTGTGGGAATTAGCGAAATGGTGGGAGTGCGATTACTGCTGGAAAAGATTCGGTCTGCTTCAACATGTAGGCGTGGGAACGAGACATTTTCGTCGCGTGCCCACGATGTGGCCAAAGCTTTCGCAAGATCATCTTCTTCTGCCAGAAGATCACGTGCTCGTTCACCCATTCTGCGCGGTTCCACCATGATGACTAATGCGTCGTCTCCCAGATGATCGGTCAGTAAGTCATCGGATTCGGTAAGCCACGGAAGCCAACTTTCCATACCGTCGAAGATTTGGCCTTCTGACAAGCGTTCCCATTGCTCGCGACCCCATGGTTCTGCGGCAATGAGTTCGCGTGCACGATCTTGCACACCATCGACATACATCAGTTCTCGTGCAGGAAAAACATCGATTGATGTGATGTCGTCTGTGCTGCGCTGATCTGCCACCGTGAAGTGTGTAAGGCGGTCAACATCATCACCCCAGGTATCAACGCGAATTGGTTCGTCATTGGTGCTGGGGAAAATATCAACAATTGCACCACGGCGAGCAAACTCACCACGATGTTCAACTATATTCTCGCGGCGATATCCGCAATGCACGAGTTGCTCACACAGTGCATCAATGTTGATTGTGCCCCCAACAGAA
>JBIISL010000020.1:0-31730 GCA_044341035.1 Ilumatobacteraceae bacterium
CAGGACTGGTGGTGCTTGGCCCTGAACGCCTCCCCGGAGTCATTCGTCGGGGTGGGAAAATCTATGGAGACCTTCGTCGCGCCGCGAGCGGTTATGAAAAAGAATTCCGGCAGACGTTTTCAGAACCCTTAAATGAATTGAAGTCGACAGCTGACCAGATGCGGCATGGATTTGGTCTTGTCGATAATGAACCGTCACCGCCAATGCGTACCGAGCGGGCAGAGTACCCGAAACCCGATTTCTCCGCCACTGGCGAAGTAGTGGTGAGCCCTGATGAATCCGATGAGTGAGACAGATTCAACACCCGTAGAAGCAATGTCCATGATGGATCATCTGCGCGAATTGCGAATGCGTCTTGTGCGCAGCGTTCTGGCTATTGGTGTCTCGACCTTGTTATTGCTCGCTTTCTATGACCAGTTGAAGAATCTGCTCACACAGCCTTATAAAAATTTGTGCGAGGAACGTCCAGATTTCGGATGTGACGGCTCGCTATTTTCCTTGGGGCCTCTTGATGGGTTCTCTGCGCGAATGAGAGTTTGTTTATACGGAGGTCTAGTTCTCGCGCTTCCAATTATTTTGTGGCAAATTTGGCGCTTCATCGTGCCCGCGCTTTCAAAAAAGGAAAAGAACTACGCCGTTCCTTTTATTGCTTCATCTGTGGTTCTTTTTGGGTTTGGCTGCTACTTGGCATATTGGACACTCGACAAAGCCCTCGAGTTTCTTATTTCGTGGTCTGGAAGTGACGTCACACAGGCCTACCAAGTCACGAAGTACATAAATCTGGTTGTAATGATGATGCTTGCTTTCGGTGTTGGGTTTCTCAGCCCGGTCTTACTTGTCTTTCTTCAGCTCGTATCTGTGGTGACACCACGAACCCTGATTCGGAATTGGCGATATGCAGTAATGGGAATTTTTGTATCTGCCGCGGTAATCACACCATCGGGAGATCCAATCAGTTTGTTGGCTTTGGCCATTCCTCTCACAGTCTTGTATCTAGTTGCTGTATTAGTTGGGTGGCTGCTCACTCGACGAAGGGTGACGTAGTCCTATGTCAGACGTTCGGTCAACATTTCTACAGTCGTTGAAATACGCACCAGACACTTTTCAAGTTAGAGCGATGAATTCGATCGATGCTGATGCTTCGGTTTTGGTAGCTGCTCCAACCGGCTCTGGAAAGACATTGATTGCTGAATATGCAATCGCTCGTGCGCGATCGTTAGGTCTGAGGGCCTTCTACACCACGCCAATCAAGGCTCTTTCTAATCAGAAGTATCGGGACTTGCAAAATCTATACGGGGCACACAAAGTTGGGCTCGTAACGGGGGATAACGCGGTTAATGCCGAAGCTCCGGTTGTAGTGATGACTACAGAAGTGCTGAGAAACATGATCTATTCACAGTCGAGTCGGCTCGATGATTTGGGTGTAGTCATTCTCGATGAAGTTCACTATCTCCAGGATGCCTACCGGGGGCCTGTATGGGAAGAAGTGATTATTCAACTAGATCCTGAAGTTCAGTTGGTGTGCCTCTCAGCCACAGTGTCGAACGCAGATGAAGTTGGTGACTGGTTGTCAACTGTGCGTGGCAGAACTGATGTTGTGGTTGAAACAACCCGTCCCATTGAATTGGTTAATCACTTTGCTCTTTTTGACAACGCCTCAAAACAATGCGAAATGTATGACACCGTTGTTGGGGGAGAACCGAACCGGCATGTACAGCGTTTATTGTCGAACGCCGTGCAGACTCGCGGTAGGTCTAGCAATAGCGGCGGCAAGAAGCCTCGCCGTTTTTCTCCTCCCACACGGCCGGAGATTGTTGAACTTTTAGAAGACAATTCAATGCTGCCTGCGATTGTTTTTATCTTCAGTCGCGCACAATGTGAAGACGCTGTTCATTCGTGCATGAATGCGGGAATTGTCTTGACAACGCTTGAAGAAGAATCCCAGATACGTGAGATTGTTGAACGCCATTGCGAGAATCTCACTGCAGATGACCGAGACGCCCTTGAATTCCATAATTTTATTGATGATGTAGCAAGTGGAATTTCCTGTCACCACGCCGGGATGATTCCCATGTTTAAGGAAGCTGTTGAAGAATGCTTCGTGCAGGGCCTCGTTAAAGTCGTGTTCGCCACTGAGACTCTTGCGGTGGGTATCAATATGCCCGCTCGTGCTGTTGTAATTGAAAAACTCACAAAGTACACAGGGGAACACCATCAGTTGTTGAAGGCCTCTGAATTCACTCAGCTGACAGGCCGTGCAGGCCGTCGAGGGCTAGACGACATTGGTCACGCAATTTCTATTTGGAATCCATTTGTTGACTTTGAACAAGTAGTGGGGCTTGCCCTCAGCCGAAGTTTCCGATTGTCGTCAGCATTTCGCCCCACCTGCAACATGGCTGTCAATATGGTCCGAAATCGGTCACTCGACGGAGCTCACCATATTTTGAATTTATCGTTCGCCCAGTTTCAGGCAGACAAAGATGTCGTTACATCAGAGGCATCTCTAGAAGGACGAAAGCGAGAATTGCTGCTGCTCGAAAAGGCCCTGGCAGAGAAGAATTCTGACGATGCCGATACGACTTCATCAGATCACATGGCGTCAGCGGTCGAGGCCGAGATTGCACTTCGGTCATTGCGCCCAGGCGACATTGTCATGTTCGACGCTTCAAACATTAGGGGGAGAGGCCTGATCATCAGTACGGCTGCTCGGCGTTCTGGTATTCGATTGACTGTGGTGACCCCGAGCCGAAAAATTCTTGATGTTATGGCAAAGGATTTACGTTCCCTGCCCTTAAAGGCTGGTCATGCTGACTTGCCCGTGCCTTTCGAGCCGGCTCGGACAGAGTTCATTAGAGAGTCCGCTGCCCGATTGGTAAAGGCGAAGATTGATGAGACTCTAGGGCGAACAATGCAAGAGCCGTCTGGGTCACGCGTTGTTGATTCTCCTCTTTCTCATAAGAGCATCCGCAAACTTCGAAATGAAATTGAGCAGATGGAGAATCGATCAGGCACCAGAGCTGGGTCTGTAAGTTCCCGCTTCATGGATGTTGTTCACATGTTGGAGGAGATGAAATACATCTCTGAGTGGACCCTGACAGATAAAGGAGAAATGCTCGCAGGCATATTCCATGAATCTGATTTGCTGATTGTTGAAGTTATGAATCGCGGCCTTTTCGACAATCTCTCTGTCAATGATCTTGTAGCTGTTCTTTCCACTCTGGTGTATGAACCACGTGGTGGCGATTCAGGGGGAGCACCACGTTGGCCTAATGAACAGGTACGTCAGCGATTCAAGAAGATCGAGCGCGTAAGCGAGCAAGTTCAAGACATTCAACGGCAAAGAGGTATGCATCTACATCGCGCACCTAATGGAGGTTTGGCCTACGAGACTGCAGCGTGGGCGAACGGAAAGCCACTCTCCAAGATTCTTGATCCAGATTTAACTCCCGGGGACTTTGTTCGTTCCATGCGCCAATTGATTGATCTGCTTCGTCAGATTGTGTCAACAACTTCTAATGATTCGTTGCGCGACACAGCAGAGTCCGCTACTCGTTCTCTTGATCGTGGTGTGGTGGCCGCGGCATCAGGTTCTTCTTCACGATGATCACTCGAGGAGAGGCTTGGGGTACATCAACTACGCGGTCGATCGACGATGTCGTAGTTGTAGGAGATATTGCTTTGGCCCATAGTTCTCCCAATCAACGTTTGATTGTCTCAGGCGGCGACATCGCACACAGTCTCGGTAATCCACCAACTCCACCAATAGGTTCAGACTGCATAGAGGTGCCCATTGATGCGATGCGGGTGTTTGTGACCAGTAAGAACGGAAATATCGAAGTAACAATTGCATCTTCATCTGTCATCATCGGAAACTGGTACCGGGGACGCTTCGTCTGTGTAACAAACGGGGGCTCAGTTGGGGCAAGAGATTTGTCACCCCGAGCTCACCCAAATGATGGTGTCTTTGATGTGATGACCTTAGATTCGGCAATGGATCTTCAACAACGGGTGCTTGCCCGTCGGAAATCCCGCTTGGGAAATCACATTCCTCATTCGCTAATCAGTAACAGTAGGGCCCGAAACGCTGAGTATTCACGTTTGTCTCGAACAGAAGAACTGCGAATCGATGGCCGAAGAATCAAATCTTGGACCAAAGTGCAGATAGAGATTCTTCCCGATTACTGGAGACTACTTGTCTAGCCATCTACGGTTGGTCAGGTACGTGCACTACAGAGGAGCCCACAATGAGCAGATCAGAAGTCGATGAACTCAAGACACGCGCATGTCTATTAATTGATCGAACTGCGGAGGCATTGATACACGTCAGTCACGAGATTCATGATAATCCAGAGCAAAACTATGAAGAATTTTTTGCATCTGAGTTACTTACTCGAACTGCTAACGATTTGGGAATGCCCGTTGAGCTTGGTGCCTTTGACTGTGCAACAGGTTTTTCTGGCGATGTCGGTTCAGGGCCAGCAGTATGCATAATGAGCGAATACGACGCACTTCCAGATATCGGACATGGTTGTGGTCACAACATCATTGCGGCTGCAGGTCTCGGAGCAGCGATTGCTCTCGCGGCCGTTGCCGCAGACTCTGGCGGTCGTGTTCGCTACATGGGAACTCCGGCTGAAGAAGGTGGTGGAGGAAAAATTCTCATGGCACGAAATGGGGGACTTGCCGACATTGAACTCGCAATGATGGTGCATCCAGCTGATGCCGACTTAGCAACTATTGACGCGATTGCATTGCAACAACTGATCGTGGAGTACAGCGGACAAGAATCACACGCAGCTGCGGCTCCACATTTGGGCCGCAACGCGCTTGATGCCGCAGTGCTCGGGTACATGGCTGTCTCGACCCTTCGTCAACATATTTTGCCCACAGAACGAATACACGGAGTATTCCTTAAAGCCGGTGAAAAGCCAAATATTGTTCCTCGTGAAGCATCGACCGAATGGTACGTTCGCTCGGACAACGTCAGTTCGCTTGCAGCTCTTAAACCTAGAGTTCTTGCCTCACTTGAAGCCGGGGCTCATGCGTGCGGGTGTTCTGTTTCTCACGAGTGGATTGGAACTGCGTATGCAGACATGGTGACGAACAACACCATGAGCACTATGTATGCGCACAACGCACAAACACTCGGGCGAGTGGTCACAGATCCGCGCGTGGGAGGCCATCGTGTCGTCGGAAGTACTGACATGGGAAATGTCAGTCACTTAGTGCCGTCCATTCACCCCATGATTGCTTCAGCACCTTCCGGAACTTCCATTCACACAAAACAGTTTGCACAATATGCGCGGTCTCCAATGGCAGACCTGGCAGTTCTTGATGGCGCAAAGGCAATGGCTATGACGGCCATCGACTTTTGGACATCCACAGAGCGCCAAGACGCTGTCGCAGCAGAGTTTCGACATGCAAACCCCGACAAAAATGTCCTGTAGCGGTATCCCTCGTCACGCCCTGTGCGACTCCTAGGCTGAATTGCCGTGAGTGTCTATGTTCCCGAGGAATTTACAGAAGCAGAATCAGACATTCTGCGTCGTTATTTTACAAATCTTGATCTCCCTGTTTTTGCGCTGGTCAACCTGCCTGAAGTTGTCAAGGGGGCTTTGTTTGCCCGTTACAGTCGCAGCCCGCGAAGTCTGCGCCGACTCTTTCTCGATGAGTTTGTTAACGACCTAGAAATCGCCGGAGATCAAGCAATCGATGCGACGGTCGGAATAGATCGCGCAGAATCGCTGTATGAAAAAGTCTTTGTCGAATATGGCGATGACTCCGTTGCACAGCTCGGTGGAGTTCACCTTGCCTGTGAGCAGGCATCAAATATCTTGACCAAGATTCTCGAATGGGGTCGGCTTATGAGCTACCTCGAACAAAGCACGCGCTACATCGCCTACGACGACAGACTCGGAGGCCGCTACCGCTATTACCGCGACCCAGACATCTTGGAAGGCCGCTTCGGTACTCGTTACGTCGGCGATATGGACCGAATGTTTGATTCATACAGTCAGTTATCTGAACTGGTCACGGAACATGTCCGCTCAACTGTTGTGAAGGGCCCGAAAGATAGCGATTTTGTTTATCGTCAAGCGACGCGGGCCAAAGCCCTTGACGCTGTGCGAGGTCTGTTGCCAGCATCCTCACTTTCAAATGTTGGTATCTACGGAAGCGGTCAGGGATACGAACAGTTGCTACTGCGCATGCGTGCTCATCCACTTCCAGAGGCTCGCTACTACGCAGACATGATGCTTGTTGAACTGCGCAAGGTGATCCCGTCTTTCCTTCGTCGGGTTGATGTTGCTGAGCGCGGTGTCAAATGGTCAGAGTATTTGTCTACCAATACAGAAGCTATGACCGACATTGTTGACTCAATGATGGGCGACGTCATTGCAACTGATGTTGATGAAGTATCTCTCGTAGATTTTGATCCCGATGGCGAGAACAAATTGGTTGCCGCAGCGTGCTATCAGTATTCCCATCTTCCTGAGTCCCAGATTCGGATGAGGGTGGAAGCGATGAGCGTCGCTGAGAAGACTGAGATTTTGAATACCTATGTTGGCGACCGTGATAATCGGCGTCACCGCCCAGGGCGAGCATTCGAGAGCATTGATTACAGATTTGATGTGTTGTCCGATTACGGCGCATTTCGTGACATGCAGCGACATCGTCTCCTCACCATTGAATGGCAGCCGCTCACTCCGTACCACGGTTATTCGCGTCCCGATTTGGTGGACGCTGCCGGGGGAGCAGAATTGTTTGATGAAGTCATGACGCGCTCCGCCGCTCTTTATGATGCTCTAGCAACCGACTATCCCCATCAGGCCAGTTACGCCGTTTCCATGGCCCACCGCATTCGCTATGTAATGCAGTTCAACGCCCGTGAGGCGATGCATATGCTGGAATTGCGTTCTGGGCCACAAGGCCATCCTTCGTACCGCAGGGTGGCGCTGGAGATGCACAAGCAGATCTCTGAGAAGGCCGGCCATCATGCGGTAGCAGCCGCCATGTCACACATGACAACAGAAGCACCCGAGTTGGAACGCCTCGAAGCAGAGCGTCGGGCAGAGTCAAAACGTTCCCAATTAGACCGTTAATAGGGCAGTGACGCCCGTCACTGAATTTGCGTACTTTCGAAGCATTCGTCGTTTGGTGCGTATTTGTGCCTAGTATCCCGCCGCGAGTCATTGCACGAATTTAGGAGCACCTAGTGGCCAAGAAGAAGATTGAACCCATTGATAGCGAGATCGAAATCGATCTCGAAGGAGATGAAATTGACAACCTTGAAGAGCTTGAACTTGACGAGCCCCTGATTGAAGATGACGAAGATGCGTTGCTCGATGAAGATGACGAAGACGATGACGAATCAATGGGGGCAACCATTGTTCGTAAGCCGGGCGATGACGATGATGACGACGACGACATGGTGGCACCAGATGATGTTGAGGAAGACCTCTCGCAAATCTTGAAAGATCGTCTTGCAAGCGAAGATCTACCAGCAGAAGAAGATGAAGTTCCTGACACGGAAGAACGTTCAACCGGTGATGATGAGTTGCAGCCGAAGCGCCCAGATGAACTCTTGTGCAGTAGTTGCTTTTTGCTCGTTCGCAAAAATGCACCAATGTGTCCCATTGGTGATGATGCCTGTCCTGTTTTCGTAAAATAGAAACATGGACTTGTCAGCATTCTCTAAAGAATGTGTTCGTAGAGCGCACGACTTGTTGTCAACTCTGCAGAGACAAGCGCCATCCGCCAAGATGATTGGCAAATTCGCAGTTGATCAAGCAGTGAGAGAAGCGCGAAAAGTAGTTACACGCCCGCCACACCGGGATGAGAAACAGAGTGACTGAGTTCTCGATATTTGTTCGTCATTCAACTGCTGATGACGAACAGCTCGTCGAAAACCATCGATACTTATCAGAGCAAGAGTCCACCTTGTACCGAGGTTCCATCTCGTTGGCTGCAACTCAACAGTTGTCGCGACTAGTCCTTGTTGCTGGCCTTGGCTCAACAGTCATGGGTTCTCTTGTAGCTTCGCAGGCGTCTGAATATGTGTGGGACATTGAATCGGTCTTTGTCGAATCGAAGTGTAGAGAAATCGGTATCGGTGACGCTTTGGTGATTGCCTGCTTAAACGAATTGCGTCTCAGAAAGGCGACATGGGTTCAGTCACATGCACTGCCAGGGGACAGAGCGACTAAGAACTTATTTGAACGTCACGGTTTAGTTGCGCAAACAATCACCGTAGGGAAATCGCTCTAGCGACCCTTCCACTGCGGCGCGCGCTTTTCGATAAATGCCGTGAG
This sequence comes from Ilumatobacteraceae bacterium, assembly GCA_044341035.1. Taxonomy (GTDB): domain Bacteria; phylum Actinomycetota; class Acidimicrobiia; order Acidimicrobiales; family Ilumatobacteraceae; genus UBA2093. The sequence goes on from JBIISL010000020.1 coordinate 8,310, forward strand.
GCCTTCCTTGGTGTCTTCAGATCGCAAAATGGGAGCGAACTCTTTGTTCGTCATCGCAATAAGTTCTTCATCTGTTGAATATGCAGAGGCGAGAATGACACGGCGGCTGGCAGCAACTGCCAATGGTGCAGCGAGTGCAATCTTTTCAGCAAGTGCAATTGCGGCTGCAATTTCTTCGCCAGGGGCGACTACCTGATTAACGAGGCCAAGACCGTATGCGCGTTCCACTGACAGTGGTTCACCAGTAAGAATTACTTCCATCGCAACGGCTCGTCCGATTGCTCGGGGGAGACGGAAAAGTCCACCAGCACCTGCAATTAGATTTCGCTTTACTTCGGCGAGGCCGAAGGAAGAACGTGATGTTGCTATGACCATGTCAGCTGCGAGAACGATCTCGCATCCACCTGCTGTTGCAAGTCCGTCCACTGCGGCGATGATGGGCTTAACGCGCTCACGGTAAACAAAGCCAGCAAACCCGCCTCGATCTGTTCCGAGGCTTTGGCCACCAGCGCTCAAAGCCTTGAGGTCTGCTCCGGCACAAAAGACTGGGGACTTGTGACCTTCCGTATTGGCAGTCAAGACACCTACCCAGACAGAATCATCGGCTTCGAGACGATCGATGCATGCTTCCATGTCTGCAGCAAGTTCGTTATTGACTGCATTACGGGCGTCTGGGCGATTGAGGGTGATTAGCGCTACGTTTCCGCGCACTTCATAAGTAACCAAATTTGTCATACCACTACCGTAGTGAGAGGGGTGACGATTGAGGAAGTTGGGACCTATTCGGTCGGTTCTGACGAAGTCTCTGAATCAGTTGTTTCAGGGGCTTCATTGGCGGCAACTGTTGTTGCCTCGACAGCAATCGCTTCTACAACTTCAATGGCAACTGGTTCGGCTTCAACAACTTTGGGCTCAGAATCAACAGCTGCAGGAGCAGCAGCAACTGGCTTCTGTGTATCAGCACCCTGAGGCTTTGGACCGCGACGTGGCTTATCAGCACCAGGTTTTCCATCAGCTGATTTATTCAGTTCACCCGCACGCTTGTGTGGCCCTTTGTCACCGCGTGGGACCTGCAATGGACGCGGAGGACGAGCCTTCGGATCAACGGCGATTCCAAACAAAGCCGCGATCTGCGGCATAAGAGGTCCGAGTCGAGTCACTGTCTTAGTGAGGTCTTCAGAAATAACTGTGGGCACAGCAGCGGGAAGAACTTTCCCATGCACTGGAGAGAATGCTGCAGCTTCGAGTAGAGCAATCCATCGTTCGGAAGGCGCATCAGGAGTTAGTCCTGCAACAGTTGCAGTGACAACTTGGGCAGCGAGAGGGGCAGGGAAGGGAACTCCGGCTTTCGGAGGCTGCGACGACAAACGCAACGCGCGAACAACACGACCAACGGATGTAGCCGCTGCTACATCATCAAGCCAATTCTTAGTCTCGGTTTCTTGACGAATAACAAGACCCTGCTTCATCTTTGCGACAAGTGCGCGTGTCTCTTCATCAATAGCTACGAGTTGGTCAGCGGTGACGACGATTGAACGCAGGTCGCGTAAATCAATGTCGTGAATAATGGCTTCGGCTGAAATGGCTTTGTCGCGCCATTCAGCTACGCGCAGACGTGGCAGCAATTGTTCGGCAATTTGAAGCAAACCTTCGGCAGGAACTTTCTCTTTGCCCGCAGCAACCGCAATACGGTTTTGCTCTTCTACTGCTGCTCGTACTGCTGGCACGCCACCATTAAGTACTGTCTCTGCGATTGTGCGGTGAGCTTCTGGCAATTCAGCGAGAACAGCGTCGATATTGACGCGCAATGGACGAATGCGTTTGGCCTTAGGACGCTGTGGAAGTTCCGGAGGTGCGTCGAAAAATTGGCGACGAGGACGATCTGGTCTTCCATCGGCACCGTCTTTGCGGTCTCCGCGAGTGCGGTCGCCGTCTTTACGTTCGCCGCGCGGCTTGTCGCCGTCTTTACGATCACGACGAGGACCTTTACGATCGTCGCCACCACGTGAACCCTTTTTTGCAAGCTGTTGTGTTACGGGTTCGAAAGCTCGTGTTGATGGCAAAATTTCTAGAAGACCTGTACGAACATTTTTCGCCTTCGGCGGAGTGATCGACAACACGCGACTACCGTCAAGATCTGTCTCGACATCGGCGCGCATAACGTCATTGACGCTTGAGCCGGCCGGAACAACCGAGTCGACAACTTCTCCACGGGGTTCACGTGCACCGGCGGCGCGCCATGTCCAAGTGCCATCTGGGCGTTTGCTGGTGAGTTCGATCTCGATACGACGTGACATAGGCATCCACGGTATCTCGGAAAATGCCACGACCATCAGAAGACGCAGATCTAGTTGCTACCGTGGCGCATGCCCATCTACGCACTCGGTGATCAAATACCTTCAATTCACCCAACGGCCTATGTTCATCCTGATGCCGTCATCATTGGATCCGTCACAGTTGGGGCTCAAAGTTCCATCTGGGCCTGTGCAGTTTTGCGAGGAGACGATGGCGCAATAGTCATTGGTGAACGAACAAGTATCCAAGATGGCACGGTTGTCCATACGACTCCCATGAACCATACGACTGTCGGTGATGACTGTGTGGTGGGGCATTTGGCCCATTTGGAAGGGTGCATCATCCATAATTTTGCTCAGGTGTCGTCTGGGGCAATTGTTCTTCACCGAGCCGAAATTGGAACTGGTGCAATTGTTGCTGCCAATTCAGTTGTTTTGAACGACACGATTGTTCCTGATGGGGCATTAGCCGTAGGGGCGCCTGCAACCATCAAAGAGGGTCGTGCCAGAAGAGCCGATATCGAAATGGCTGTTCTTGCCTATGTGCACAAGGGTGACCGATTCAGACAACAGTTACGTCGCATTGACTGAGTTCTCTGGCATTCCGTCGTGGACCATGCTCGACATTCTCGTCTCACTATCTGAATCTGAACTTCTTTCCGATTTGTTATGGAGCCTTGGAGTCGTTGCTGTTGAAGAACGTGAAGCATCGGACGGATTTGTCACATTGCGCACGAGCCTCGGCGAAGACCTCACACCTGTTCGTGTTGCTATAGAAGCTCGATTTCCTAATGCGTCTATCTCGATTGCACACATCGACAGAGGCGTTGCAGATACATGGCGAACTCATGCCGTCCCAACGTGGGTGAACGAGCAGGTGGTTCTGTGTCCAGCGTGGGTGACTTCACCTGATGCTGCGTACGTGATTCGTATCGAGCCGGCAGAAACATTTGGACTCGGCAATCACCCAACAACTGTGCTGGCTCTGCGACTCGGCCTTCGGCATTGCTCTTCAAACTCGAAAGTTTTCGATTTCGGTTGTGGTTCTGGAGTCCTGGCAATTGGTATGACAAAGATTCTTCAGTGTGAGAGTTCCGTCTTTGACATTGCTCACAACGCGCAAAATGTTGTGCAAGCGAATAACGATCTGAATGACACTCACACCACGTGGTGTACCAACAGCGAGAAACTTCAGGCAGACCTGGTGTTCGCGAATATTCTGGCGCCAGTGCTAATTGCGGAGTCAGATCTAATCAAGAATTCTGTTCGCAATTCTGGATTGATCGTGCTTAGCGGTTTGCGAAACGAACAGGTTGAAGATGTCATGCGCTCATATGGTGAATGCAAAGAAATTGAAAGAGAGAGCCAAGAGGGTTGGACCGCTCTTGTCCTTCAGAAGCTCTGACGCGCTACGAGATGTTGCGAGAGCGCACACCAATTGGTGCGATAAGACGGAAGCCAGCTGCATGGCGTTCTTCTTCTGATTCGCCACCCCAAAAACCGTATTCACGATTACTGCGAGCGAATTCACGACACGTTGTCATTACGGCACACGATGTACAAACGTCTCGAGCTTGAGCTTCTCTTCGTTCCCGAGCTTGAGGACGCTCTGCTGCAGGAGGAAAAAATATGGTGGACAACCCTTTGCATTCAGCTTCTTGAGACCACGCCGTGTCATTCCATTCCCGGAAAGAAAACAGTTCTCCTATAGACATTGTTGCCCCCAACTTCGCCACGAATAGTTCCACCTTAGCCGAATTGACCCATCAGTCAATTCTGGAGATTTGAACCTCTACCGGCCAGACAGGGCGTGGCGAACGCCAGCGGCAAAGGCGTCTACGTCGGCGGGGGAGGTGTCCCAAGAGGTCATCCAGCGCACCTGGGAACGTGAGAGATCCCAATCCCAGAAGAAATTCCAGGCCTGTAGTTCCTCTTTCACATCGACCGGCAACACGGGGTAGAGGCTGTTAACCGCGGGTGGTGATATCTGCAAGCTAGAGACGTCCTCCAAAGCTTTGTAGAGACGGCTGGCCATCTGATTCGCGTGACGAGCTGTTTCTAGCCACAGGTTGTCTGTTAGTGCCTCTACGAATTGTGCGGCTGAGTAACGCATCTTCGATGGCAATTGCGTGTTTTGTTTCCGAATGAAGCCAGAACGGTCAGAAGCGACATCGCGACGCAGAAGAACTGCTTCAGCTCCGAACATTCCGTTCTTTGTGCCACCGAATGAAACCGCGTCGACACCAGCACCAAAAGTCATCGCGCGAAATGTCGCAGCATCTCCACCAAGTGCAGCCGTCGCGTTTGAGATGCGAGCACCGTCAAGATGAACCCTCATTCCGAAAGAATGTGCAGTGTCGCAGATGGCTCGAATCTCGTCGACAGAATAAACTGTTCCGAGTTCAGTGGCTTGCGTAATGGAAACAACCCCCGGTTGCACATGATGCACATTTCCCAAAACAGAAGCTGCCGCAACAATGTGTTCAGGTGTCACTTTGGCATCAGGGGAGCTGACATCTTGCAACTTGATGCCCAACATGTGTTCTGGAGCGCCAGTTTCATCAACATGAATATGAGCCCATTCGCTACAAATGACTGATTCTGCGGAACGCAACAAACTTCCGAGAGCAACGATGTTTGAACCGGTGCCGTTGAAGGTGAACAGCACATCAACATCGGTGTAGCACAAGTCTTGAAACATGGCGACAGCCTTCTTCGTAATAGCGTCGCCACCGTACGCCATTACATGACCGTTATTTGCTTGTTCGATCGCCGTCAGATACCGAGGATGAGCGCCACTGAAATTGTCGCTTGCAAAAAATCTGTCAGGTGCTGGAGGGAATGACACAACGTCAAGGCTACCTGTCGTATCATTTCGTCATGACGATAATCACGGATGCATCGGGGCAGCAGGGAACCGACAAGAGGTGCCGATGGTGCAGGCATGTTTTGGCCGCATCATCCGGTCCTGGTCGACCCAAAGAGTTCTGTAGTCAGAGATGTAGACAATGGGACTGGGTATCGCGTCAACGTGCGTCAGAACTAGCTCTGTCTGAGAACGAATTGGTGATGACACGTGACGAACTTGATGCGCTGAAGGACCAGATATATGTCTTGCATTGTGCGCTGCACGACGTACAAACAGATCTAGCGTCGCCCCGCCAAACCAAGGAAACCCTGCAGGAGATGCTCGGATGGTTGATTCAGGCTGCTGAACCCATTGCCGCCGTTTCTCTAACACCTGCAATACGCTCATAATCTCCGTTATGTAATTATAGTGTCAAGAAAGGCCGACAGGTCTACGAAACCCTTGCCCCCGCTGCTCAACAACATAAACGCCTACAGTGAGCGAATGCCTATAGCGAAACTCGGTGCCGGACAAACTGCGCCAAACATTTTGGATCATCTTGAATCACTTCGTACTAACGATGTGCGCTGGCGAGACGGCCGCTGCTTCACACTCGCCTATAGCGCTGGCCCTGAAGTTCTGGCGTTGGCCGAGGAGGCATATCGCCGATTCTCTGGTGAGAACGCTCTCAACACCGCAGCTTTTCCTTCCTTGAAAGTTATGCAACAAGAAGTCGTTGATGTCGTGTCAGGCTGGACACACGGCGACGACGCTACGGCTGGCTTTATGACATCAGGTGGTACAGAGAGCCTTGTGCTCGCTGTACGGTCCGCTCGCAAGCGTGCAGAGCGAGAGGGACGCAACCTGGCTCGTATGAACATGGTTCTCCCCTCGTCTGCACATGCAGCCTTCGAAAAGGGAGCTGACTATTTCAATGTTGAAAGTCGACGTGTTGCAGTTGGACCCGATTGGAGGGCGGATGTCAATGCGATGCGAGATGCATGTGACGACGAAACAATTTTGATCGTTGGATCAGCGCCGCAATACCCTCAGGGTGTTATCGACCCAATCGCAGATATCGCGGCTATCGCTGCCGAAAGAAATATCAATTGTCACGTTGATGCATGTATGGGCGGCGTCACGCTCACATATTTGGAACGACTTGGACAACCAATTGCTCCGTGGGATTTTCGATGCGTCGGAGTGACTTCCATTTCGGTAGACCTGCACAAGTATGGGTACACCTCAAAGGGTTCAGGAGTACTTCTTCACCGCAACAAATCATTGCGCAGCGACCAGACTTTTATTACTGATAATTGGCTCGGAGGCTTCTACGGTTCGTCCGGAATTCTCGGAACAAAATCAGGTGGACCAATAGCTTCATCGTGGGCAGTAATGCATCATCTCGGCGATGATGGTTATGAGCGAGTAACGAAAAGCGCTCGAGAATCTACGACGCGCATTTACAACCACCTGATGCAACATCCGGACATCGATGTGAGGGGAATCCCCGAGTCCACTCTCCTGTCGTTCGGCACGAAAGATCCAAATCGTCATGACGTATTTGCCATCGCAGATCGACTCATCGCCGCTGGCTGGTATCTCGATAAACAGACTCCCCCAGCAAGTATTCATCTCACGGTGAATGCAGTACATGCTCCACTTGTCGATGAGTTCCTGTCTGATCTCGATGCCGCCATTGCGCAGGTTGGCTCAGATAAAGGGTCAAGTGGCTCATACGCCACCACAGAATGACCTTCACCCCTTCCCCGCCGACTACGGTATAGAAAAACGTCTACTTGGGAGAGCGTGTACCGGCAACGGTTCACCGCCGAAGGAGCAACCACCCCGGAATCTCTCAGGCACAGGGACCAGGTAGACGCCGAACGCTGGAAAGCGAGGGCTTGCCCTCCACCGACGGGGAAAGCCATTTCGATGGCGAAGCTCTCAGGTACAAAAGACAGCGGGGGTCACAGAGTCAATCGGATTACTAATGACCTCTACCCAACGCTCACTCACCACGCCTGAATTTCACGCGGATCACTTTGCACACCGTCATCTCGGACTCAATGATGCCGACAGGGCAACAATGTTGGCCGCAGTTGGATTCAAAAGTTCAGAAGAACTTTTGGACGCAACAATCCCTTCTTCGATTCGCCTACGCACCTCAATGGCACTTTCTTCACCGCTATCAGAGTCCGAGGTCTTGCCCGTTCTCAAATCGAAGTTTGCTAACGACATACATCGCACATCATTTATTGGTCAGGGTTATTACAACACCATCACCCCGGGAGTTATCAAGAGAAACGTTCTCGAAAACCCAGCGTGGTACACGGCATATACGCCGTACCAACCCGAGATCAGCCAAGGTCGCTTAGAGGCAATTCTCAACTTCCAAACAATGGTTTCGGAATTAACAGGATTACCACTTGCTAATGGTTCGCTTCTCGACGAAGCAACTGCAGTCGCTGAGGCGGTGACCATGGCCCACAGGGTAAGCAAGTCGAAATCAGATTCAGTTTTTGTAGACAGCAATACTCACCCACAGTCGCTTGCAGTTCTTTCAACACGCCTTGAACCAATTGGCATCAATCTCGAGTTGGGTGACGTAACTTCATGCGATACAAAGCTGTATTTCGCAGTGGTTGTTTCGATGCCAGGAAGTGATGGGCAGATTCCTTCATCGTCATCACTTGCAAGACTTACGGAACGAGCAAGAGAGAGCGCTGCTATTTCTATCGCCATTACGGATTTGCTTTCCTGCACACTCTTCACTCCCCCAGGACAACTTGGATTTGATATCGCAATTGGCTCATCACAACGATTCGGAGTTCCGATGGGCTTTGGTGGTCCGCATGCTGCGTTCATGGCAACTCGTGATGAGCATGCGCGCGCACTTCCCGGTCGTTTAGTTGGTGTTAGCACCGACACAGAGGGACGCCCGGCATTGCGATTGGCATTACAGACTCGTGAGCAACATATTCGTAGAGAAAAAGCCACAAGCAATATCTGCACAGCCCAGGTACTGCTTGCAAACATGGCCGGAATGTACGGAATCTGGCATGGACCAGACGGCCTGCGCAGAATCGCACACCGAATTCATTCCCACGCACTCACTATCGCAGCATCGTTCACCAATGCTGGCATTAAAGTTCGACATGACACTTTCTTTGACACGGTTGCGTGCGATGTAACCGATGCACCAGCAGTCGTAAAGCGTGCACGAGATGCAGGATTCAACTTGCGGCTCATCTCAGATACAACATTCTCCTTGAGTGTTGACGAGACCACCACCAAGGAAGTAATCCACGAATTATTGACTTCAATTGATGTTGCACTCGTAGAGACCACAGGAAGTCCTACAACAATAAAACTCTTCCGCACAGATACGTACATGAAGCAGTCGGTGTTTCACCGCTATCACACAGAGCACGAAATGCTTCGTTACCTACGTGGACTAGCAGACAAAGATCTCGCACTAGACCGCACCATGATTCCTCTTGGGTCATGCACTATGAAACTGAACGCCACCACGGAAATGGAACCTGTGACATGGCCAGAATTCTCGTCACTTCACCCGTATGTCCCCGCTGATGAATCAGTCGGCATTCGTACCGTGTTGGCCGAACTCGAGGCCATGCTCGTTGAAATTACGGGATACGACGCAGTGAGTTTGCAACCGAACGCTGGAAGCCAGGGCGAGTTTGCTGGTCTTATGGCCATTCGCGCGTATCACCGATCACGCGGAGACATGCAACGGACAATTTGTCTTATCCCCTCAAGCGCTCATGGCACAAACGCAGCAAGTGCGGTCATGGCAGGAATGTCGGTCGTTGTCGTTCAATGCGATGACAATGGAAATGTCGACGTATCAGACCTGACGACAAAAGCTGGTCTCGCCGGAGACAAACTCGCTGCGATCATGGTGACCTACCCATCAACGCATGGTGTGTTCGAAGAAGCAATTTCAGATATTTGCGACATCATCCATCAATATGGCGGACAGGTGTACGTCGACGGAGCAAACCTCAATGCGTTAGTCGGTACCGCTCAGCCTGGAAAGTTCGGAGCTGATGTAAGCCATCTGAATCTTCACAAAACATTCTGTATTCCTCATGGTGGTGGCGGACCAGGAGTTGGGCCCGTTGCTGTTCGTAGTCATCTCATTCCGTTCCTTCCTAGTGACCCACTGCAACCATCAATTGGTATTGGTCCTGTATCAGCTGCGAATTTTGGATCAGCGAGTATCTGTGCAATTCCATGGGTGTACATCTCCATGATGAGTGCCGACGGGTTGCTGCAGGCGACATCAGATGCGATCTTGTCAGCTAACTATGTCGCTCGACGTCTGAATTCGTCATACCCAGTTCTTTACACGGGAGCGAACAACACAATTGCGCACGAGTGCATCCTGAACGTGGGTGAAGTCATTAAGGGCTCTGGGCTTTCTATTGACGATATTGCCAAGCGGTTAATGGACTACGGCCTTCATGCTCCGACCATGAGTTTCCCGGTGGCTAATACGCTGATGGTTGAACCAACCGAAAGTGAATCACTCGCAGAGGTAGACCGCTTCTGCGAGGCGATGATCAGCATTCGGCGCGAAATCGAGATGGTCCTTTCCGGGGCAATCACCGCAGAGGAATCAGTTCTCCACTACGCACCACATACTGTGGAAGACATTGCCGGAGAATGGAATCGGAAATACACAAGAGCTTCAGCGTTGTATCCACTCGCCCACCTCAGGTCGCGTAGTTACTACCCGGCTGTATCTCGAATAGATGCGGCCTACGGAGACAGAAATCTTGTGTGTACTTGTGCCCCAATTGAGCAATATGCCATCAGCCTCGAAAACGCTACTGTGGGCTCGTGAGCGAATCAGACAAAAGCCAGTCAACGAACCCAGTTGAACAGTTGTTGGCACTTCTCGGCACGCTTGACCCTATTGATCTGGCAGGCAAGGCAGTTGATGTAACCCGCAAGACCACAGAATCACTTCTTACAGTTCTTGAGAACTTCGCGTCCACTGTCGACAATCTCAATAAGACCACGTCACGCATCAACACGATGCTTGATGAAATTGAAGAACCTTTGCGCCGCATCATGCCTCAGGTTGGAACAGCTATGAACGCAATGGCCTCTATGGGTGAAGTTGCATCGCAGCTAGGCGACCTGACGAAGCGCTTGGGACCACTCACAACTTTGGCTGAGAATGCCGGTGGTTTGTTCGGGCTTCGTCCAAACAAACCGTCGTCAACTACTTCTTCTTCTCCACAAACGGAGTAGCGACAACTGTTCCTTCGATGAGAGTTCCTCGAACATCCATCGAAACAGCGTCACCGATCTTTGTGGTTGGCACTACAAAACCCATTGCTACACAATGCCCCAGTGTCGGCGAAAAGTTCCCGCTACTAATGAAGCCAATTTCAGAGCCTTTGGAATCAAGAACGCGAGTCCCATCACGGGCAGGACGACGACCAGGAATTGAAATACCAATCAAGCGACGAGCCACTCCTCGTTCCTTCTCTGCAGCTAATGCGGACTTGCCCCGAAAATCTGGTTTGCTCCAAGCCACTACCCATTCGAGACCGGCCTGCAGAGAGGTGATTCCCTCGCCTAGCTCATGACCATGCAGAGGTAATCCTGCTTCCAAACGAAGTGTGTCGCGCGCGCCCAACCCCGCCGGAACCGCTCCTGCTTCGCGCAATGCATTCCAAACAACAGCTGCCCCTTCGTTGGGCACAGCAATTTCAATGCCGTCTTCGCCCGTGTAGCCAGTGCCAGCTACAACGCAAGAGAAACCGCACACTTGAACTTCTTCAACTGTGAATCGCTTGACAGATGAAGCAGCTGGGCAAAACTTCGCAACAATGGCTCGGGCCTGTGGCCCTTGCACCGCAATCACAGCGCGAGTTGCAGTTGTATCAGTTCCACCAATTGCCGCAACAACACGATCTGTATTCGAAGCGTTTGGCATTACATCGAAAACTTCGTCTCTTACCCACCACACAATGATGTCGTCGAGAACGCTTGCATCGACTTCATCGAGCAGATGCGTATATTGCGCACGCCCAGGGTTAATTCGTGAAAGGTCGTTAGTGAGACAAGCCTGGAGTTGATTGAAGGCCTTAGACCCTTCAACGCGAACCGTACCTAGGTGCGAAACATCAAAGATGACGGCGCCAGTTCGACATGCGGCGTGTTCAGCGAGTGTTCCAGATGGATATGCCAACGGCATATCCCAGCCACCAAAAGGAACCATCTTCGCATCAAGTAAACGATGCTCCGCGTCAAGAGGCGAAAAACGCACTCTTATACAGCCCGTGAAATTATGACTTCAGTGGTGTCCTCAACAGGATGAAGCAAAACAATTTGTTTGTCCACTTGTTCACGCACTGAGTCCATTGGCAGAATATTCAGCACCCCTTGGCCGTGACGCAAGACGTCAATCAATTCCTCGCCATTGCACAAAACTACAGAAGACCCATCGATCACCAAGTGCGCAGCCGAAATGTCGGTCTCAACATGATCACGCAGATACGCAAATACATCACGAATTGATTCCAATCGAATTCCCGCATCAAGTAGTTGCTTAATGATGCGCAACTCCAACAAGTCGCGATATGTGTAGCGGCGACGACTGCCGCTGCCTGCGGCATCAGTGCCAGTTGGACGTACCAGATCAGTACGTGCCCAATAATCAAGGCGACGATACGTGATTCCGACCACGTCCGCTGCTTGTGTACCACTAAATGTTTGAGCCATTGAAAATCGATTCGTCTAGCGCTAGTTACAAAATGAATAGGAAACTACGCGGGTGTAAGACGCTACGGCCATATTGCCCATCCCGTCAAGATGTCAGGTGTCGAAATCTTCCGGAGAGATATTCTCGATGAAATCACGAAATTCGTCGATAATTCCAGTATCCGTGCGGGCTTCGTCTTCTTCAACGACCTCCCCGACCAGATCAATGAGGTCATCAAGGACGAATATGGGGCATGACGCCCGCAAAGCAATGGCGACAGCATCTGATGGACGAGAAGAGACTGTGACCTCCGGACCGCCGTCTGGCGTGAGAACCAAGTCCGCATAGTAGGTGCCGTTTGATACATGAGTCAGAACCACCCGACTAACGGAAACTGAAACTCGTTCCAGAGCAAGGACAAACAGATCATGCGTGAGTGGACGAGGAGTTTGCTCATCCTCAAGCGCTGTCTTTATGGCTGCAGCCTCTGGTGCACCAATAAAGATTTCAAACTGACGGCGAGGTGCATCCTCTTCACGCAATGTAACCACGGGTGTATTGGACATTCGATCAATTCGTACTCCGCGTACCGAAAGAGACTTCATAACTATTTCGGGTCCGTCAAACGAGCAATATCGCGCATCAATAAAGAGTTACGAAGCTCCCCACCAAGTTCCATAAATTCTGCAAGCATTTCGAGAGCTTCGTCGCGTGAAGCCGGGTTGCGTTGACGCAACAGAGGCAAAATCCGTTGTTCAAAAAGGCTTAACTCTCGATCTGCCGATGATTTCCATGCGCGTAGATGGCGAATATCTATGCCCATCTCTTGAAAGCGCCCAGCGGTGCGAGCAATAGAAGCAGAATGAGTATCAAAGAATGTTGTGTCACCAACGTTATGTCCACTCACTAAGCCAGCAGCTTCCAAGTCCTTCAAGAATGCCGAATCGATATGAACTTGTTGGAGAAGTTGATCGCGCGGGATGGATTCAGTTTTGTCGGCGTGTTGAAGGGCAACTTTTCTTTGTTGGCGCTTGACAGATGCAGGGACGATGGGATCTTGATCGAGGCTTAGCAGTTGTTCCGACACAGCTGGACGAGGCATCGCAGCGCGAGCTGCCGGATGACCCGACGTAGAGACTAATTCACTGATGTTTTCCAAGTCGCGACTGATGTCTTGACTTTCGTCTTCAAGTCTTCCCTTGATAACGCGAAGAGGCAAATAGTTATTCTTTTGTTCCTGCAAGATGAAGCGCAAGCGCTCAACTTCAGCCGATGTGAATTTCCTGTAGCCAGAGGGAGTGCGCTCCGGAACTAATAACCCTTGACTTTCCAGGAAGCGAATCTTCGAAATCGTTACATCTGGGAACTCTTCAAGAAGTTGCGCCAGCACTTCGCCTATAGAAAGGTAATCACGTTCTGTCATGACTTCTCGTCTGGTCTTTCCAAGAAGACAAGATGAAATTTACCGATTTGAATTTCATCACCCTGAAGTAGTTCGACTGAATCGACACGTTTTTGATTCACGTATGTACCGTTCAGAGACCCCACATCGCGAACCACAAACCGACTACCTTCATGAGAGATTTCACAATGCCGTCGAGACACAGTTATGTCATCCAGAGCGATGTCCGAATCTGCATGTCGACCGATATTGGTTACAGGCGCCGACAAGACGAAATGGTTGCCTTCATCTTCGCCACCGCGAAGCACCAGTATTGCGGTGCCGCGAGCAATCTGAGATAACGAAACTTGCACGTCATCATCCGGACCATGAGCATCTTGTAGAGGGTCCGTCTTAGTCAAAGTAATGGTGTGGTCAGAGACAAGATCTAAAACAGTCCCGCAGGCGGAACAGAACCCTGACGCGGGTGGATTTCGATGACCACACTGATTACAAAACACATACGACATAAAAACTGTTCCTTAGACGGCACCAATAAGTGCCGAATACTCATCAGCACTTAACAGCTCTATGTCATCCGAATTTGATACTTCAACATCGCAGATCCACCCTGAAACATATGGGTCAGTATTCAAAAGTTCTGGAGTAGCGATAAGAGCTTCGTTAACGGCAACGATTACACCGGTCACGGGTGCATAGACATCGTTCACGCTTTTTGTGCTCTCAATTTCACCAATGCCATCATGCAAGGTGATGGTAGACCCGACTGTGGGTAGCTGAATAAAAACAATGTCACCGAGGGCGTCTTGGGCGTAGTCAGTGATACCGACACGTGCACGAGAACCATCAAGCAGAACCCATTCATGGTCCTTGGAATATCGGAGTTGGGAAGGAACTGTCACTTCACTAACGGTACTCTCTAGGACCTTCTCCCAGACGCCAAATGACTCTTCACTGTCGGCAAGTACTGGAAGAAAGACTTGTACGAAACGAACACTCCGGGGATTCCGACTGCCCAGCCCATGTAGGTAAAGACCACCCAACCGCCACCAGCCGATCCAAGTGTGATCCATGGGACAGCCGCCATCAAGGCAAAGGTGGCCCACTTACCAAGACGCGTCACAGGGAAACGTTCCATGCCCATTGCCGTTGCCACAACCATGAGGACGGCAATAGACACTTCTCGAATCAAGATGACAACCCCAAACCACACCGGCAAAAAGTCGTAGTACATAGCGGCACCAATACCAACAAAGAACACAGTTCTGTCTGCAATGGGATCAAGGATCTTTCCAAGTTCGCTCACTTGGTTAAACCTTCGAGCTATGTACCCGTCGATCCAATCTGTAGAAGCAAGCAGGCCAAAAAACCAACTGCCCGCTACTACCCGACCGTCAGCGAAAAGACTGACGAACGTTGGCAACATGGCTAGGCGCAAAACGGACAAGACGTTCGGGATAGTCAGGTTTTCACGAATCGACACATCCTGATGGTAGTCCCAGTGACCATTGCACAACCGTTACCGACCTATTCTTCAGATATGAAACAAATCCTTGAGAATCAGGTCGCATTCATCACTGGGGCCGGTTCCGGACTCGGCGCTGCCGCTGCTCGACGTCTTGCAGCTGACGGTGCTTTGATTGCGGTTAATGACTTAGATCTCGCATCCGCACAACGGATTGCAGACGAGGTTGGTGGAATCGCTTATGCGTTTGACGTCACTGACTCGGCTGCATTCACATCGGCAGTAGATGATGCTGTGAAAAAACTGGGTCGTCTCGACGTAATGATCAATAACGCAGGCATTGCTCCAAATGACACGGCTTCAAAAATGGACCTCTTGATCGAGAACACCGCAAAGAGAATGGGTGGCCAAATTGATCAGATGAGCCCCATGAATTATCTGTGTGATCTCAATGATGAAAGTTGGGACCGCATGATCAAGGTCCACTTGTACGGCGCTTTCTACGGTTGTCGTGCAGCACTCACCCACATGCAACCCCAGAAATCTGGTCGAATCATTAACATCTCGTCGGTACTCGGTTTGTATCCTGCTGCCGGCGCTCCTCACTACTCAGTCGCTAAGGCTGGAATCATCACACTGACTAAAGCAGTAGCTGCAGAAGTTGCTGCGTTGGGAATCAACGTCAATGCAATCTGTCCGGGATACATACGCACCCCCCTGCTCACCCCGTTTAGCGAGACAATGATGGCCGGAATAACAATGAGGATAGGCAAAGGTCGACTGGGAGAGCCAGAAGAACTGGCCGACATGATCCGCTTTCTTTCGGGGCCTGAATCTGAATACTGCACAGGCGATGTCTTCAATGTGTCTGGTGGCTACACAGGATGACCACGATTTTCACACGAATCATCGATGGGCAGATTCCTGGCACATTCGTGTACCGCGATTCACTGTGCGTTGCGTTCCTCAGCATTAACCCGCTGGCCGCGGGCCACGTGTTGGTGGTACCAATTGAAGAAGTAGACCACTGGATTGACATGAGCCCTGAATTATCAACTCATATCTTCGCCGTTTCACACCGAATATCTCTAGCAATAGCAACGGCATTTCCCTGCACACGAGTCGGTCTCATCATTGCCGGTTACGAAATCAATCATTGTCATATCCACTTGGTACCCACCCACACAATGGAACAACTCAATTTTGCTAATGCTGCAGCAAGTATTGACCGGGACACTCTCGAATCACACGCTGAACTCTTGAAAAGTGAACTTGCAAAAATCTAGAAGAGAGTGTCTGGATCTTTGTCCTCTATGACTTCCTGATATTCAGCTAATAAAGACTCTGAGTTATTCCTCACACTGTTGACCAAGGTCGAAACTTTCATTGCTACAAACCGTGGCTGGATTTCAGGCCGAAAAAGTTCAAGCGGAGGAACAGGGTTACACATCCAATCAAGTGCATCATCGGCGTGGAGTTCAACGGGGCTACGGCTATGAATGTGAGAGAGATCGTCGACACTTTCTCGAGTAATGAGAGAGAAAGTGTGTCTGCCTTCGAGTGCCGGTGAAGGAGTCCAAATACCTGCAACCAGCATGACGTGGCCGTCTTCGCGTGTGACAAAATATGGGACCTTATGTTTCGGATCCGTACGATCCCATTCATAAAAACCGCTCATCGGAATAATGCAACGTCGACCCGGTACGGACTGTCGAAATGATGGTTTTTCAGTAATTGTTTCGGATCGAGCATTTATCAACTTTGATCCGACGGTCGGATCTTTTGACCATGACGGTACAAGCCCCCATTGCATCGGATCTACAACCGCCACCGATTCTTCATGACGAAGAATCGGCACTGTGTGGGTTGGCGCAGTGTTGTAATTAGCTGTGAACAGCTTGTCACCACTGCCGACATCAAGTGTCATGTCTATTGCTACTAGCGCTTCAGTCATCTCAAACGTTAAAAGCTCTGCACTAAATGCACCAACGAAACGACCGCACATACAGCAACTATCTTACGGACGAGGCGCTGCGACCTTAGGGTAAAACGTCTCAATGTGTTTCGGGAGACTGTTCTTTACAAAAGCAGATGTGTCATCGGCAAGTACTTCGGGTATACCTGCTTCCACCCCATCAAGTGTTCTCTCAACAACTTGAAACGGTGAAGTTTTCGGCATGTCTACACCGGCTGCCATATCCGTATCAATGAAGGCCGGATGTACGGCCACCACAAGAGTGCCTTGATGTGCAAGTTCCAGACGCAGCCCATTGGTCAAAGACCATGCCGCAGACTTAGACATCGCATATGTTGCGACATCCTTAATGGACATCCAGGACACAGCGGAAAGCACATTAACGATCGCGCCGCCTCCGTTCGCAGCCAGCACAGGCGCAAAACTTTTCGACAGATTCAATGGTCCCCACACATTGGTCTCAAACTCTGCCTTTGCATTCTCTAACGCATTCTCAGCCATGATGCGACCGCCAAGCACCACACCTGCATTGTTGATCAACATAGTCAGATCGCCGCAAGCCTCTACGGCAGCGGCAATGTCGTCAGCGTTTGTCACGTCAAGACGAATTGGCACCGCTCCACTATTGGTAACCGACTCAATCTGACGAGCGGCTGCATAAACCTTTGACGCTCCCCTGTCGAGCAACTGACGAACATACTCAGCACCGAGACCTCGATTGGCGCCAGTAACAAGAACAACTGATCCTTCAATTTTCATCGCGTACATCTCTCTCTCGCACTTTCATAGTGCTCTTGCGAATTGGTCGGGCTGGCGGGATTTGAACCCACGACCTCTTGTCCCCCAGACAAGCGCGCTACCAAGCTGCGCTACAGCCCGAATGGTTAAAGACTCTATCGGTGTGGCACGGCACACGTCTAAACAAAGATCTGAATGATTCGCCAGCCCAGATAAATACACAGGAGCCCAACGAGCAACTTGAAATGCCATGGCATGTGGTCGTCATCTCCGGCGAGCTTCTTCAAATCAAGTGTGTCAGCTGTAACTTTTCCAGCCAAAGAAACTTGTGGCACAGACCGTAAACACTCCGGACAATTGCCCTCTTTCGTTAGTGACGATGGCGAGAAATATTTCGCACACGGCTCACACCAGGGCATGACTAGTCACCCTTTTTCCGCACACGAAGCTTCAAAGGAGTTGACCCGAATTCAAAAGCTTCACGAATCGAACGCTCGAGATAACGAATATACGGTGCGGACAATTCGCGGTTAACGAACAACGTGAATGTCGGTGGATCATTAGCTCCCTGCACAGCAAACAGAACTCGAGCTCCGCCCGCTGCTGGAGACTTTTGCTGCGCAGCTGAAATAACGCGGTTCACATCACGAGTTGGAATCTTGCGGTGATACTGCTCAATTGCCTCTTGCAAAACCGGGCGCAGTTTGTGGACTCCCATGCCAGTAAGTGCCGACAACTTCAGTACAGGTGCATCATCAATGAAGTACAACATTCGTGCGAGATCTAGTTCAACCTGGCGGCGATTCTCGGAATCAAGTAATTCCCATTTATTGAGAACAATAAGGATTGGACAACCAGCAACATCAATACGCTCTGCTAAACGCTGATCCTGACTTGTAACACCGACCGTCGCGTCAATAATCAGAATTGCGATGTCAGCTTCATCGATTGCTTTCAATGCGCGTACAAGAGAGTAGAACTCTGTTGATTCGTCAATTTTACTGCGCTTACGCATTCCGGCTGTATCAATAAATACCAACGGACCATCAGGGGTCTCGACCAACGTGTCAACCGCATCGCGAGTTGTACCTGGCATGTCATGCACAACTGAACGTTCCTCACCGACTAGGCGGTTAAACAAAGTGCTCTTACCTACGTTTGGACGGCCAACAAGAGCAACACGGGGCACACCATCTGGCTTGATGGCGTCAAGTTCGCGTACTGGAATCTGAACATGAGGAATTCGTGCGACCACTTCGTCGAGGAAGTCACCCGAGCGTCGACCATGGAGCGCTGACACAGCCATTGGCTCACCGAATCCTAGAGACATGAAAATCCACTTCTCTTGCTCACGACGATCGTTGTCAGATTTGTTTGCTGCAAGAAGTACGGGTACACCAGTCTTACGAAGCCACTGCGAAATGTGTTCGTCGTCGTCTGTGACGCCAACAGATGCGTCGACCATGAAAATTACAAGGTCCGCTTCACGAACAGCTTCCTCAACCTGGCGACTCACTTTGTCGTCGAGTTCACTTCCGCTCGGCATCCAACCACCCGTGTCAACAATCCAGAATTCAATTCCAAGCCACGAAGCCATTCTCGGATGCCTGTCACGAGTAATTCCAGGACGATCTTCAACGATTGCTGCCTGTTCACCGATAACGCGGTTGAACCAGGTACTTTTGCCAACATTTGGGCGGCCAACAATTACAACTGTCGGGAAAATAATCTTCTCTTCGTCAGACATGAGAAACCTCTCTTTTGGCTGCTTCAAGCCGATCTCGTAGTGAACTTCCACTAGTTGGCAACACTTCTATGGCGAACTCTTTATGTAGGTCCTCTATGGACCCACCATCAAGGAAAATACCGTCGTTCAGACATACATCAGGAAGTAAGTATTGATGCTCGCCCTTGTCCTTCGATAGAACACGATGAATGTCTTCAAATGTCATAAGTCCGGCTACTGCGGTATTGCCTCCGAAGTAGAGGTTCTCGACTTCGAGGACAGAGACGTCAAAGTCTTGTTCGCGCAGTGCTTCACGCATCACAGCCGCGCCATAAGACCCAGTCACAATTGCAATTGGCTTATCAACGACTTCTTTACGCACGCGAAGTGCAACTGAGACAGAAACGGATGACCGAAGCCCTGTATCAGCTGCAGGATTAACCACCCGTACGTAATCGGTGGGGGAAACAACATCAACAGACGCAAAGAAACCAGGTTGTTTACCCATCAAATCGGGGCCGGTTCCTGAAAATGAGTCAAGGAATGAACGGACGAGACCAACGCCGTCTTCCAACATCGGAAACTCACCATAATGCGATGCGGCGGGTACAGACCTCTGAGCAACCAAGTAGAACTCGTCCGCAAGATGAATTGGTTGACGACCAATCGCTCGAAAATATCTTGCTTGCCATTTGGAAATCGTCTCAATCACTTGCTCAGCTTCGGCTAGTGAATGAACACGCATGCGATCTTCGGAATTAAAACGAGACAACCCAAGAGGCACAATTGCAATTGATTCAAGAGTCGGATACTGCTCTAGTAATCCTGCAAGTGTTGATTCAAGTACAAAACCGTCATTGACCCCCGGACACAGAACAATCTGTGCTCGCACTTCTATGTCATTGTCTAGCAAAACCTTCATCCACCGCAGACTGAACCCGCCACGTACATTGCGCAACATATCTGACCGGACATGCGGTTCTGGAGAATGAATGCTTACGTAGAGAGGAGAAAGACGCTCGTCTATGACTCGTTCCAAATCAGCTTCGGTAAAGCGAGTCAGCGTAGTGAAATTGCCAAAAAGGAAGCTAAGGCGATAATCATCATCCTTCATGTACAGACTTCTGCGCATACCTTTCGGTAACTGATAGATAAAACAGAATTCGCAATGGTTGTCACACGTATGAATGCGATCAAAAACTGCGCTCGAGATCGATACTCCCAGCGGTTCACCAGGCTGGCGTGCCAAATCAAAATCAAGGGTTTCTCGTCCCCGCAAGACGCTGATGTCTACTTCATCGGACTCAACGAGACGTTGCCACTCCAAGATGTCGCGTGGGACTACCCCGTTCACAGATACAACTCGGTCACCCACCTCTAGACCGACCCGAAAGGCCGCTGAAGAGCGATCTATTCCCGCAATCTGGGGAAGGGAGTCGGTGGTCGAATTCACCCCTGCAGGCTACCGCTGAGCACTCTCGGTAGTCTGTGAAGGTTATATGGCCGTCAACAAGGTACTTCTCGCCTCGCCCAGGGGTTTCTGCGCTGGTGTCGAAATGGCCATCAAGGCATTGGCATGGATGGTGCGTTCCTTCGATGAACCCGTCTATTGCTACCACGAGATAGTTCACAACAAGATCGTCGTTGATCGGTTCGTCGCCCAGGGCGTGATATTCGTTGACTCTATTGAGGATGTTCCGGTCGGATCACCAATCATGTTGTCAGCACATGGTTCTGCCCCAGAGATAGTTGCAGCTGCTCGAGCGCGCGGAAGTTACGTTGTCGATGCAGTGTGTCCACTCGTGACCAAAGTGCATCACGAAGTAAAGACACGAGCAGCCAAGGGATACCACATTGTTTACATCGGACATGAAGGACATGAAGAGGCAGTTGGCACGATGGCTGTTGCGCCATCCTCGATTTCACGTGTTCAATCCCTAGAGGAAGTCGAAGCTCTCCCCCAGTTCGATAGCAATGTAGCAATGCTTGCGCAAACAACTTTGTCCCACAGAGAATGGAATGAGATAGCAGTTCAAGTTAGGCAAAGATTTCCAGATGTGTGGACACCAGGCAAAAGCGATCTTTGTTTTGCAACTACCAATAGACAAACCGCTCTCATATCAATCGCAAGCACAGTTGATGCCTTTGTAATTATCGGTTCATCGAATAGTTCAAACACCCGCGCACTAGAACGTCTCGCAATAGAAGCCGGATGCACGCGGGTTTTTCGTATCAACTCTTTCGCGGAGCTTCCATCTGACCTGACCGGCACCGTTGGCGTGACTGCTGGAGCGTCAGCCCCGGAAGAATTAGTTCAGGGGGTGCTCAAATTTCTTGCTCCCACTAATGGTGTTGAGGAAATATTTGTAACAGAAGAAGACGAATATTTCCCACCTCCTCGCAACATTCGAGATCTTCAAATGGCAATCGATACGGCAATTACAGCTATGAACGGCGCCCCGTTACTTACAACGGCGAGTATGGACGACCGAGCACTTGCAGCAAGTGCTGTTCTTGAGACACTCTTACTGCCATGATTCAACCCACCCTGAACTCGCTTCGCACTTATCTTCACATCCTCGCAGTTTGCGTCTGGTTAGGTGGCCAAGTTGTTTTGGCAGGAGTTGTTCCGAAAATGCGAAGGAGCAACCCTGAAGCCTTAACAAATATCGCAAAGGGTTACGCCTCAATTGCATGGCCGGCGATGATCCTGATCGTTTTCACCGGAGCTTGGGGTTTGGCATCTACAAATACCGCAAATCAATCAAGTGAATACATGGTCACCTTTGGAGTAAAGATGCTTCTTGTAGCCGGTGCGGTGATTGCAACTTTGATTCACTCGTACGGAACTTCAAAGCTAGCCAAAGGGCTTGGCGGGGCAATCGGCCTTCTAAGCACCCTCATTGCCGCGTACTGCGGAGTTCTTCTCGCACACGTCGGCTAGAGAAAACCTAGTTGCGAGCGACTTTGTTCCAAGCAATTTCGCGATCAACACGAACATCGCCCGGCAATCCCAAGACACGCTCTCCAAGAATGTTCTTCATCACTTCTGTAGTTCCACCTTCGATGGTGTTGGCACGAGAACGCAAGAATGCTTTTTGAATTCCGTCAAAAGCCATAGCTGTTTCTGGACGATTCATTGCATACGATCCGTACAACATTCCGTTCGCACCTTGAAGGTTGACAGCGAACGCATAGGTTTCCTTGTTCAAATCAGCGCCAGCCATTTTGCCGATTGACCCCTCGGGTCCTGGTGTTCCCATTTTGCGGGAAGCGTTTGCTCGGATGTTTGTGAGGCGAAGTACTTCAGCTCGTATCCACAACTTCATGAGTTCATCACGAGTTGAACTATCGCGCTGGTCCGCAGGCAATGCTTGCCAGGCATGAACTGCGGATGCAATTGATCCTGACCCACGTTGCGGCATAGTTCCACCAATAGAAACCCGCTCATTCATCAGAGTGGTTAGGCTCACGCGCCAACCATCACCAGGCGAACCAAGCATTTCGCTTTCGGAAATACGGACATCAGTGAAGTACACCTCGTTGAACTCTGCTTCACCAGTCATCTGGCGAAGTGGACGAACTTCTACGCCTGGTGCTTGCATGTCGACAACAAAAGCTGTCAACCCAGCATGCTTCACGGCTTCAGGATCTGTACGAACTACAAGAAGGCCGAAGCGTGAAAGATGCGCAAGCGTTGTCCAAACCTTTTGCCCGTTAGCGATCCACTCATCTCCGTCTTTAATGCCTTTAGAAGAAAGGCCCGCAAAGTCAGAGCCAGAACCAGGCTCTGAGAACAACTGGCACCAGACCTCTTCACCCGTAAACAACGGACGCAAATAACGCTTCTTCTGCTCATCGCTGCCCCACTCAACGACCGTAGGCCCACACATGCCATGTCCGATCGGATTTCGGTACATAGGGTTTGGCGCGCCGGCTGGGTACAGAATCTCATTTACGTTCTTCTGAAACTTCGCTGAAATCCCAAGGCCACCATGACCGACTGGAAAATTGACCCATGCAAGCCCCATGTCGAATTGGGCACCCAGGAAATCAACCACTGAAGTGGTTGTTGGAGGGAACTTCTTCAAAAGTTCGTGTGCTAACTGCTCAACATTGGTGACATCTGCACTAACAATTTCAGTGACGCTCATCTTTGGCCCTTTCCCGTGGCTTTTCAAAACAATAATGGAGCCGCCGTGTATGTGGCGAGCCCAAGTTACAGCGG
>JBIISL010000061.1:0-10006 GCA_044341035.1 Ilumatobacteraceae bacterium
AGAAACGCTATTGTGTACAAGTCTGATACAAGTGAGATTCGGCACATCGCCGACACAAAGAATGAGGTGTTCCCGTGGCAAAGATCAAGGTTGAAAATACTGTTGTCGAACTCGATGGCGACGAGATGACGCGCATCATTTGGCAGTTCATCAAGGACCGTCTCATCGTGCCGTACCTCGATATCAATCTTGAGTACTACGACCTCGGCATGGAGCATCGCGATGCAACAGATGACCAAGTCACCATTGATTCTGCCAATGCAATTTTGAAGCATGGTGTCGGCGTGAAGTGCGCCACCATCACACCAGACGAGCAGCGCGTTGAAGAGTTTGGCCTCAAGAAGATGTGGAAGTCTCCGAACGGAACAATCCGCAACATTCTTGGCGGCGTTGTATTTCGCGAACCAATCATTTGCTCAAACATCCCGCGCCTTGTGCCCGGCTGGACAAAGCCAATCGTTATTGGCCGTCATGCGCACGGAGACCAGTACAAGGCAACAGACTTCAAGGTTCCTGGTGCTGGCACAGTCACAATGACATACACGCCTGAAGATGGCAGCGAGCCAATGCAGTTCGAAGTTGCAAAATTCGGAAAAGACGGCGGCGTCACTATGGGTATGTACAACTTCAACGACAGCATCCGCGATTTTGCTCGCGCATCGCTTCGTTATGGGTTGTCACGTAATTACCCCGTGTACATGAGCACCAAGAACACAATCTTGAAGGCGTACGACGGTCAGTTCAAAGACCTATTCGAAGAAGTGTTCGTTAACGAGTTCAAAGCAGATTTCGATAAAGCAGGTCTTACGTACGAACACCGCCTCATTGACGACATGGTCGCATGTGCAATGAAGTGGGAAGGCGGATACCTCTGGGCTTGTAAGAACTACGACGGCGACGTGCAGTCAGACACTGTGGCACAAGGTTTCGGCTCTCTTGGTCTTATGACATCAGTCTTGATGACACCAGATGGCCGCACTGTTGAAGCTGAAGCAGCACACGGCACGGTGACACGTCATTATCGCGAGCACCAAAAGGGCAACAAGACTTCAACGAACCCCGTTGCTTCTATCTACGCATGGACCGGGGGTCTGAAGCACCGCGGCAAGCTTGATAACAACCCGAAATTGTTGGAATTTGCTGAACTTCTCGAGCGTGTTTGTGTGGAAACAATTGAAGCTGGAGAAATGACAAAAGATCTTTCGATTCTCATTTCAAAAGATGCTCCTTGGTTGACCACTGAAGACTTCCTTGAAGCTCTTGATCGTCGCCTTCAAGCCAAGATGGCCTAAATCATGCGTGCAGTTGTCCTACGTGCACACGGAGGACCTGAAGTTCTCACATTCGAAGACGTGGCATCACCTGAATGTGGCGAACAGGACATAGTGGTCACTGTTGCCGCAACTGCATTGAACCGCGCAGATCTTTTGCAGCGCATGGGCTTTTATCCGAACCCATTTCCTAGTGGACCTGAAATTCCTGGTCTTGAATTTGCCGGAACTGTTGCATCAATCGGCGACAAGGTGACTGCGTGGGCTGTCGGGGACGCGGTGATGGGTATTACAAGCGGCGGTGCGTATGCCGAGCAACTTGTTATTCATGAACGACAGGCAATGGCAGTGCCTTCAGGCATGGCGTTGCGCGACGCAGCAGGAATCCCTGAAGTCTTTATCACTGCATGGGATGCACTTGTTGTGCAAGGCGGGCTTACATCTGGTCGGTGGGCCATGGTGCATGCAGGAGCTTCTGGCGTTGGTACTGCAGCGATTCAAATTTGTAAAGCTATTGGTGCACGAATTGTCGTTACGTGTTCGGGCGGAAAAGTGGAAGCGTGTCGTGCACTTGGTGCCGATGTGGTGGTTGATTACGGCACACAAGACTTTGTGGCCGAAGTAGCAACTGCGACTGCGGGAAAAGGCGTAGACGTCATCCTCGATGTCATTGGTGGTGATTACGTGGAACGAAATGTTGCCTCGCTGGCAACAAAGGGTCACATCATTCAAGTCGGAGTCATGGCTGGAAAGCCGGTGCCGTTCAATGTTGGGTTGTTGCTCGGCAAACGCGCGTCAATCACCGGCACTGTGTTGCGGGCGCGACCGCTTGAAGAAAAGATTGCAATCAGTCAGCGATTCGCCGCTGAAATGTTGCCATTGTTCTCTACGGGCCAACTGAAGCCTGTCATTGACTCAACGTATG
Source organism: Ilumatobacteraceae bacterium (assembly GCA_044341035.1). Taxonomy (GTDB): domain Bacteria; phylum Actinomycetota; class Acidimicrobiia; order Acidimicrobiales; family Ilumatobacteraceae; genus UBA2093. The sequence goes on from JBIISL010000061.1 coordinate 2,197, forward strand.
CGTTTGCCGATATAGCGAAAGCACATGAGTACATGGCATCCAACGCAAACGTTGGGAAAATAGTAATTACCGTCGTCTGACGGATTCTTTATCTCTTTGAAACGGGAACGTATGGGCGCTCGTCTGGGCCGGTGTACCACTGGCGAGGACGGCTGATCTTTTGTTCTTTGTCGTTCAACAGTTCTTGCATGTGTGTGAGCCAGCCAACGGTGCGGGGAATGGCGAACAGCACGGTGAACATGTCAACAGGGAAACCAAGTGCTTGGTAGATCAGGCCTGAGTAGAAGTCAACGTTCGGATACAACTTGCGCTTGATGAAGTACTCATCGTTCAGTGCAACCTTTTCAAGCTCAAGTGCGATTTCAAGGAGAGGGTTCTTGCCGGTGACTTCAAAGACGTCGTATGCAGCCTTCTTAATGATGGTGGCACGAGGGTCGAAGTTCTTATAGACGCGATGACCAAAGCCCATTAATTTGCCTTCGCCGGCCTTAACGCTTTCAACGAATGCAGGAACATTCTTAATGTCGCCAATCTCAGCGAGCATGCGAACAACTGCTTCATTGGCGCCACCATGAAGTGGGCCATACAGCGCTGCGGCTGCTGCTGCAGTTGCGGTGTAAGGATCCGAGTTTGCAGAACTGACAACGCGCATTGCTGTGGTACCACAGTTCTGTTCATGGTCGGCGTGAAGAATAAACAAAACATCCATGGCATGAGCAAGAACTGGGTTGACCTTGTAGTCATCACCAATCTTGAACATCATGTTCAGGAAGTTTTCGCCATATGAAAGGGCATTATTTGGGGACACGAAGGGGAGACCCTGGCTGAAGCGGTAGCACATTGCTGCGATGGTGGGCACTTTTGCAACTAGGCGCACCACTTGCTTTTCGAGTGAGTCCTTATCAAAGATGTCCTTTGCGTCGTCATAGAAAGTTCCGAGTGCCGCGATTGCAGAAATGAACATTCCCATTGGGTGAGCGTCGTAGTGGAATCCGTCAACAAAGCGCTTACGCATGTTCTCGTGAATCATGGTGTGATGCGTGACATCAAGTTCCCATTTTGCAAGTTCTTGCGTTGTTGGCAGTTCACCTTTGATTAGTAGATAGGCGACTTCAAGAAATGTTGAGCTTTCGGCAAGTTGCTCGATTGGGATGCCACGGTAGCGAAGGATGCCAGCATCTCCATCGAGATAAGTGATGGAAGAGGCACACGATGCCGTTGAGAGGTACGCAGGGTCGTACATGAACAGGCTTGGGTCCAGTTCGCGCAATGCTGCAGAACTAAAGACTCCGCCGGTGATGGGAACGGTAACGGTCTTACCTGTTCGGTCATCTGTGATGGTGATTGTGTCAGTCATATGGGATCTCCTCGACTGTAATTTTTGCGTGCGAGGGCTTTCTCCCCCGCAGACAGGTTAGGCGAAAGGGCATGCTGAAACCCATTCAAACGAATGAACAGATGGCTACAGCGGGGTGTTGTCGTGTTTGCGAGAAACTAAACGTTCGCGTTTGTCGCGGAGCATGTGAAGTGCTGCACATATCTCTCGGCGAGTATCAGCAGGGTCGATGACCGCATCGATATAACCACGCTCCGCGGCGATGTAAGGATTCAGCAAGCGGGCCGAATAATCGGCCTCAAACTCAGCTCGTTCTTCTGGGGTGGCTCGGCGTTGCAAAATTGCGGCAGCTTGGCCAGCTCCCATAACTGCCAATTCCGCACATGGCCACGCAAGACATAGGTCGTTGCCCATTTCTTTTGAATCCATCACGATGTAGGCCCCACCATAGGACTTGCGCAGAACAACACAGATGCGAGGAACTGTGGCACGGGCGTAGGCGAATACCAATTGCGCACCGTGACGAATCATGCCTCGCCATTCAAGATCTTTCCCCGGATAAAAACCAGGAGTATCGACCAACGTGAGAACGGGAATGTTGAATGCGTCGCAGAATGCAACAAATCGCGCTGCCTTTTGCGAGGCAGGAATATCCAAAGTGCCAGCAAGAGAGATTGGTTGGTTGGCAACAATGCCAATGGGGTAGCCAGCCATATGCGCAAATGCCGTGACAACATTTGTTGCCCACCATGGCTTCATTTCGAAATACATTCCGTCGTCAGCAATTGACTCAATGACATGACGAACGTCGTAACTGCCAGTTGACGTGGTTGGAATGAGATCGCCTGCTTCAGGTGTCAATCTGTCATCAGGGTCAGATGTAGGAAGAACAAGCGGAAGTTCATCAACGCCAGTCGGAAGGTATTCAAGTAACTCTTCCAGCCACGCAGTTGCTGCATCTATGTCGGCAACAACAACCGAACTAACTCCGGTATGTCGAGCATGAGTGCCAGCTCCGCCAAGTTCGTCGGTGCTGACATCGATGCCAGTGAATTCAACAACCATTGTTGGACCACTCACAAATGCATATGCATCTTCTGTCATCACGACAAAGTCCGATAAGCCGAGAAGGAGAGCGGGGCCAGATACTGCAGGGCCGGTGACAATGCTGATGGTGGGAACAACACCAGAGCAGTCGGCTAGTGCTTTTGCCGCTGTTCCCCAACCATGAAGTGCGGTAATCCCTTCAAGGATGTCTGCGCCCGAAGATTCCATTTGAATGACAAGCGGAATGCCCTTGGTGCGAGCTGTGTCTGCAGCCGTTGCAATCACGTGTGAGGCTGCGGCGCTGAGTGCGCCACGATGGTGAGTGCCGTCTACGGTCAACCACACCACATGTCTTCCTGTTGACAACGCAATGACGTTTGCCATTGCTGCGCCAGGGACACTGTGTTGTAGTTCCACCATCACGCGTTGTGTGTTGGTCTGGCTGGTACTCACTGTGTACAGACTAGACAGTGCGGCTGGTTTGGGTTCCCTTGACCGGTTTCACGGCGAATTCAAGGGAAATTCCGGGCTGAACAGGTCCGTGGCGTTTCACCATTTCGAGAACGCTGTCGCGCACTGCCAGGGTGGCCCTGTTTGGTCGCGGCCGCAGGCGCTGCACCCAGCCCACGACTCTTTTTGGTAACTCGGGCACAGGAATGCGTACGAAGTCACCGGTAAGCCAAATGGGAACCGCACTTGCTGGAACAATGGCGGCGCCGAAACCTTCGAACACCAACGATGTCATTAAACGAACACCGTCAATCTCGGCTTGCGATTGCAATGCAACACCTTTGTTGGCTGCAGCTCTATCGATAATGCGCCGTTGGCCCGTGCCGCGAGGAGCCAAAATGATGGGGTGAGAGGCGAGTTCTTCTAGAGAAATACTTGTGTGTTGCGCCAAAACATGTTTGCTGGGGGCCAGTAGAAACAGGTCCTCTGCAAACATTTCTGTTATCTCTAGTGATGTGTCGCTAATTGGTAGATGCACAATTGCGGCATCAATGTCACCGGAACTTAGTCGCACTAACAATGAACTGGTTGATCCTTCAGCGACCGTACTTCGCACTCCGGGATGATGTCTCGCGAGAGATCCCAAGAGTGGTGGCATCAGCCATCGTGCGGTAGTGCCGATACTTCCAACACGACATTCACCCGTTGTGGATTCTCCCAGTGAGTGAATGTCTGCATCGATGTCTTCCATTTCGTGAAGAATGCGTCGCGCACGAATTGCAACCATGTCTCCTTCATCAGTCAATTTGCCAGTTGACCGGTCAATAAGAATGGTTCCGAGCTGTTTTTCGAGGCGTCCAATATGAGCGGACACGTTTGACTGCACTGTGTCGAGGGCCTTTGCTGCTGAGGAGAAGGTGCCGTGGTCTGCGATTGCTACCAAACTCTGTAGTTGCTTGACTTCCATCAAGGTCTCCTCGCTATTGGCCTGTCGTTAGGCTATCTCTAAAGACGATACCAACTATCTCCTCGTTCAACTTGAATGATGGGCTGATCTAGTGCATAATTTCACTAACAAATCGCGCCGGACATCCCCCCATTAGTCCGGCCGGAAGAACCCAGCAAAATGATCACCCCCCCGATCATTGGGTTTCGGTTGAGAGGCCCCGCTTTGGCGGGGTCTTTCCCATTTCTAGGCTCATGCCTGTTTCGTCTTGTCATGTACTGGCGTAACCTTCGCGCGTGGGACATGCAGCTTTTTTCGATTTAGACCGCACCATTCTGTCCGGTGCTTCGGCGCATGTTGTCAGTCGTGTTCTTCGTGAAACCGGAATTGTGACACGAAACATTCCTGGTGAAACTTTGATGTATTCGATTTTTGAAACCTTTGGTGAGAATTTGCCGTCAATGGTTCTCGGTCGTCAAGCGGTATTGGCCATGCGCGGTCACCGTCGTGATGAAGTGCGCGCAGCTGCACGAACCGCCGCACCTGAATTAGTTGCAATGGTGCAACCGTATGCGCAAAAAGTAATTGATTCACATCGTGCTGAAGGTCGCAGTGTTGTTTTAGCGACCACTACGCCGCGCGATCTCATTGAACCGTTTGCAGAACTGATGGGTTTTGATGCAGTGATTGCAACAACATATGGCGTAGATAGCGAAGGTGTGTACACCGGAGAACTTGATGGCACATATGTGTGGTCTCGTGGAAAACGTGATGCTGTGCGTGCGTGGTCCGAAGACAATAATGTTGATTTGTCAGGTTCCTATGCGTATAGCGACAGCGTGTTTGATGAACCATTGCTTGCAGCTGTCGGATTCCCTCATTGCGTGAATCCTGATTGGCGCCTTCGTCTCATGGCAGCTGCACGTCGCTGGCCAGTGATGTATCTTGACGTTCCGCACGGCGTTGCGAAGGTGCCAGTTATTGGCTTGGAAGCACAACAGTTGCTGATGAAGTTCGCACGACCTGAAGTATTTCCGTATGCACGATTCACTATTACGGGTACAGAAAACATTCCAAAAGACAGTGCAGCAATTTTGTGCGGCAATCACCGCAGTTATTTTGATATCGCAGCAGTATCTCTTGCTGTTGCAAAAACTGGGCGTGCGGTTCGTTTCCTCGGAAAGAAAGAAGTGTTTGACGCACCAGTCATTGGGCCCATTGCATCTGCGCTTGGTGGTATTCGAGTTGAGCGAGGCACGGGGAGCGATGAGCCATTGCGTGCAGCAACAGAACTCGTAAACGCTGGTGATCTTGTTGCATTGATGCCACAAGGCACCATTCCGCGAGGTCGTGCATTTTTTGATCCGATTCTGAAGGGCCGATGGGGAGCAGCGAAACTTGCTGCCGCCACTCGTGCACCAGTGATTCCGATTGGAATTTGGGGAACCGAAAAAGTGTGGCCGCGTAATGCAAAGCTCCCGAACATCACGAATGTGACTTCACCTCCGGAGGTAATCATTGTGGTGGGGCCGCCAGTTCACTTGGGATACACAGACCCCGATGCAGACACAGCAGCAATCATGACCGCGATTAGCGCATTGCTTCCACCAGAGGGGCGTGAGTATTACGAACCGACTGAAGACGAGCTACGTCGCTCGTATCCATCGAACTATGCAGGTGATCCGAACGCCGAAGATGAACGACGTCCGGGAACCGACTAACTATTTCTGAGCTGCAACTTTTGCACGAACGATGTTCAACGCTGAACCAGCCTTAAACCATTCCACTTGTTCTGGGCTAAAGGTGTGCTTTGCTTCGAACTCAACAGTTGTGCCATCGGCTTTTGTGATTGAGCACTTCACTGGCTGATCTGGCACTGGTGGCAAGTTATGCACATTGATGCGGTCAGTCTCTTCAATGAGGTCGTACGTCTTCGGATCAGCGAATGTGAGCGGGACAAGACCTTGCTTCTTCAAGTTGGTCTCATGAATTCGGGCAAACGAGCGAGCAAAGATGACAACGCCGCCACGGAAACGTGGTTCCATTGCGGCGTGTTCGCGCGATGATCCTTCTCCGTAGTTCTGGTCACCGATTGCACACCATTGCACGCCGGATTCTCCGTAGTGCTTCGCGATGTCTGGGTAGCTACGGCGGGAACCATCGATGGTGTCGAGGCCTTCGCCCACTGCACCGCCGAATGCATTAACAGCACCGATGAACAAGTTGCCAGAGATGTTCTCAAGATGTCCGCGGAATGTGAGCCACTTGCCAGCTGCAGAAATATGGTCAGTGGTGCACTTTCCTTGTGCCTTCATCAGGACTGGTAGCCCGATGTAGTCCTTGCCGTTCCATGCAGCGAAGGGCTGTAGCAATTGCAAGCGATCACTAGTTGGGCTAACTGCCACAGAGACGCCACTTCCGTCTGCTGGTGGGGCAGTAAAGGTGTCTTCGCCTTCGTTGTAACCATTTGCAGGAAGAATGTCACCACGTGGCGCATCGAGTTTCACCTCTGAGCCATCTGGAGCTGTGATGGTGTCGACACTTGGGTCAAAGTCAAGACGACCAGACAATGCAATTGCCATCACAGTGTCAGGGCTAGTCACAAAGGACAATGTGTTTGCAGAACCATCAGCACGCTTCGGGAAGTTGCGGTTGAAAGAGTTCACAATGCTGTTTGGTTTGGCTGTTTTGTCAGCTGCGCGTTCCCATTGACCGATGCATGGTCCGCACGCATTGGCAAGAACTGTTGCACCAACTGCTTCAAGATCTGCGAGCAATCCGTCGCGTTCAATAGTCGCGCGAATTTGTTCACTTCCCGGTGAGATAAGAAGTTCTACTTTCGCTTTCAATCCCTTTGCGGCAGCTTGACGAGCAATTGAAGCCGCACGAGTGATGTCTTCGTATGACGAGTTGGTGCAAGAACCGATGAGTGTTGCTGAAACATCGAGCGGCCAATCGTTCTCACGAGCAGCCTTTCCAACGCCGTTAGCACCAATTTTGTGTGCGCGGTCAGGGGAGTGAGGGCCGTTGATAAGAGGTGTCAATGCATCGAGATTGATCTCAACAACTTGGTCGTATTGGGCGCCGGCATCTGGGCGAAGATCAGAAGCAACCTTGTCGGCTGCTGCTGCAATGTCTGCACGGCCAGTTGCTGACAAATACGCCGACATGTTTGCGTCGTATCCGAATACTGAACAGGTGGCTCCAATTTCGGCACCCATGTTGCAGATGGTTGCTTTCCCGGTTGCTGAAATACTGTCTGCACCTTCACCGAAGTATTCAACGATTGCTCCGGTTCCACCTTCAACAGTGAGTAAGCGGGCAACTTCCAGGATCACGTCTTTCGGACTTGACCAACCAGACAATGTTCCGGTGAGTTTGATACCGATGACTTTTGGCCAGCGAACATTGAATGGGAATCCGGTCATGACGTCGACAGCGTCTGCGCCACCAACTCCAATGGCCACCATTCCGAGTCCACCAGCATTTGGAGTGTGGCTGTCTGTACCAATCATCATTCCGCCTGGGAATGCGTAATGCTCAAGAACAACTTGGTGGATGATTCCGCTACCTGGACCCCAGAAACCAACGCCGTACTTTGCGCTGACTGAACGCAAGAAGTCGTAGACCTCGCGGTTCACGTCGTTTGCGTCACGAAGGTCAAGCTTTGCGCCTGTCTTTGCGAGAATTAGGTGATCGCAATGCACTGTTGATGGCACAAGTGTTTGTGGCAAGCCAGCAGTCATGAATTGCAACAACGCCATCTGTGCGGTTGCGTCTTGCATTGCAACACGGTCTGGGTTGAAGTCTGCGTAACTGCGACCACGTTCCATCTCTTGTGTCTTTGGATCAACAAGGTGGTTAATCAGAATCTTTTCGGCCAGTGTCAGTGGTCGACCAAGGCGTTCACGGCCAAGAGCGGCATTTGCAGGAAGCGTTGCGTACACCGCGTTCACGAGAGAAATAGGAGTGCCGGCTGAAACAGTCATAGTGGGCCTTTCACAGGGCAAGAAATATGTACTTGCGTTTTG
>JBIISL010000021.1:0-30842 GCA_044341035.1 Ilumatobacteraceae bacterium
CCCGTTACTTACACATCGGTGACATACCTGATGACGAAGCACAGTGGGCAACTGACGGTGTTGCAGTGCGCGGGGCAGCAAAGCTTGCAGCAACCCTTCGCGATCAACGCCCCATGGCCGAGTTGTTTAAACAAGTTGCAACTGTTGTTACCGATGTGTCTGATGACGTGCCACTTGGTTCTGTTGATGACTGGGAATGGCGCGGCCCAACAAAAGACTTAGGCGCAATTGCAAAACAACTGAACATGACTGACCTGGTGGAACGCACCGAGCGCGCCATGGTCGGTCGACGCAGTTAACTATTCAATAGTTAGACTTTTGCTTTCACTTTATATTTAAGGTTGCGTGCCTTGATTCTTGAATTGTCTGCACGAACTTTCTTACCGGTCGTCAACGCCTGACGTGTCCACTTTCCAGAAGTGGAAAGTGTTGCCTTATTCGCACGAATTGCAGTCACAAGCGGAGCTGGTAATACGCACGCCTTCTTTGGTGAGTACCAACGCCACTTCGCTGTCTTTAGTTTCTTAGTAGTACCGAAGGGTTTGAAAGCACACTTGTATTTTTTAGTTTTTGCGCCATCCTTGTATGTCGCAGAAATAGACATTTTGATTATTCCTGCGTAAACCTTCATTCGAATCTTTGGCTTGATGCCATTTTTCTTATCAAGTGTGAATCCAAATTCATCGGTGATGATGATGGTGCCAGGAGATGTAGTTGGCATGTAGCCAACAGTGTTTGCATCTGTCTCTGAATCTGTCAGGGGTTCTTTATCCCATGACGGCATTTTGGCAAGAACTTTGACAGATGGCGAAGCAGCACTTGCAGATGAACTTCCGGCTGCGGTCTTTGCAACTGTTGTGAATGTGTAGGCGGTGCCAGCTGTTAAGCCATTGATGGTGCAAGACCCTGATGCGCCGTCGACTGTGCATTTTGCACCACCTGGCGTCGCTGTCACTTCGTATGAAGTTGGGGCAGTGCCGCCTGTTGGTGCTGTCACAGTAATTGTTGCGCTTTCTTCACCGGCAACAACTGTGGGAGTCCCCGGAGTATTTGGTGCTGGTCGTGCCCCACCCATATTTGTAACTTCCCAAGTGAAGGAGTCGTAATCTACGCCTTTGTCATCTTGAAATGCATTGTTATTCAGAGTGTTGTCGACGGGTGGAGCGTTATACGAGAAAGTGATAACCGAACCGCTGTAGACAGGGGATGTGAGAAGCACTGTCATAATGGCATATCCGAATACAACGAAAGAAGTAACTGGATTCGAAACTCCATCAACTTTCACATCGAAACTTGACAGTGGGGCAGGTTTGGTTGTGTCCACATCGCAGCCGCAAAGAAAGGACAGCTTCCCTTCTTCATATTTCGCTGAGGGGACTGGGAATGCGGCTGCACTCGCTGATCCGGTGGATAGCGGTAATGGCGCAATCGTCACCATGGTTGCGATGAGGGCGCCAACAAGCGCTAGAGCGGAACGGGAACTGAAGGATTTCAACACCTAAGTATCTTATGGTGTGGATAAGTTCCTTAGGACACTCTCAAGGCCCGAAAATCAGGCCCGGGCGTCGGTTGTTCCAGCGTGGAGGTTGCTTCCGCCAGGTCCCGAGCGCCGCCTCGCCGCCCATGGTCACCCGCCGCAGCTAACTACTTGATAGTTAGGGCTTGGCTTTTACTTTGTATTTCAGGTTGCGTGCCTTGATTCTTGAATTGTCTGCACGAACTTTCTTACCAGTCTTCAGCGCCTGACGTGTCCACTTTCCAGTCGTGGAAAGTGTGGTCTTATTTGCACGAATCGCAGTCACAAGCGGAGCTGGTAATACGCACGCTTTCTTTGGTGAGTACCAACGCCACTTCGCTGTCTTTATCTTCTTAATAGTTCCGAATGGTGCAAAGGCACACTTGTACGTAACGTTCTTTGCACCGACTTTGTACTTCGCAGAAATAGACATCTTGATCTTTCCTGCATAGTTCTTCATTCGGATCTTTGGCTTGATGCCATTTTTCTTATCAAGTGTGAATCCAAATTCATCGGTGATGATGATGTTGCCAGGAGATTTTGTTGGCATGTAGCCAACAGTGTTCGCATCTGTTTCTGAATCTGTCAGTGGTTCTTTATCCCACGATGGTGTGTAGCCAGCCGGCACAGTTTCTGTTGTCCCAGCTGGCACGGTCTCTGTTGCAGTTTTGGCAAGAGCTTTTACAGATGTTGATGCGGCACTTGCGGGAGAACTTCCGGATGCCGTCTTTGCGACTGTTGTGAATGTGTATGCGGTGCCTGCTGTTAGGCCAGAGATGATGCATGATCCTGATGGGCCGTCGACTGTGCATGTTTTGCCATCTGGTGATGAGGTGACTTCATATGAAGTTGGAGCTGGTCCACTGTTTGGAGGAGTGACGGTGATTGTTGCATTTTCTTCACCTGCAAGAACAGTTGACACGCCTGGCGCATTCGGCACCGTTTGCACAAAGGTGGATATGTTGTTCGTAGCGGTGAGCGGTCCGAAATCCAATGCTGCGACGTTGGATATTGTTTTTATCTTGTTGGGTGTGTTACCGGCTGCCGAGTATGAAACTGTGACAACCGCGCCCTTCGTAATTCCATTTGTGACATTCATCTTTAATATATAATCGTCTTCTACGGTAACTGATGTAACCGGATTCGCTACTGCATTTGGAGATGTACCAACCATCACTGTGAATCGAGCTGGATCAGGCGCATTGTCGGACAGGTAGGATGATGGATTGTTTGATTGATGGTTTGATCGTTGCAGTTTGACGGATTTTCCGTCCACCGGGACATATGGCTTATACGTTGGCTCAAAAGTCGGTGCAGGATCGGTGGCTATCGCCTCGGGGGTGCCGGTGATCGGGTTTGGCACGGCGAGGGCAACTGCAAAAAGGGCAGTTGCTAAGAAGATGGAGGCAAATGCCTTGGGTGAACGGGAACTGAAGGATTTCAACACCTAAGCATCTTAGGGTGTGGATAAGTTCAATAGGACACTCTCAAGCCCCGATTATCTACGACAATCGCTGTTAGTCAGTTTCCTCAATGATGTCGGGGAGCTCGTCGCCCTCAGCCTGGTGGGGAAGCAATGCTGCCAAGGAAGTTATGGCGCTCGGTAGGTCATGAGCCCGAAGGTGTTCTTGTACCGAGGCCGTTGCCTGGGCGGGGTCTAGTTGCAGTGACTGCGACCAACGCACTTCAAAAACGCGCCGATTGGGGTCAACGCAAAACACAAGTGAGGCTTGTGTATAACGAGTTGCAATTTTGTCGGCAACTCGTTCGGGGTGTCGACCGAGAGGTCCAACACGAACCAAAATCTGGTGACCGCTAGTGCGCTCGGCTGTATCAATTGTTTCTGCGATCTGTTGAGCATTGTCTTTCCACCACTGAGCCATTACCAACTCCCGCCTGCTCCGCCGCCGCTGAAACCACCGCCGCCTCCACCACCGAAACCACCAAACCCGCCGCCGAATCCGCCACGGTGATTACCGAAGCCTCCGCCGAACATGGTTCCGACAACAAAAGGTCCGAGCACGCTGCCGCCGTTTCGCTTTCCGCGTACCGCAAGGGTGACGAACAGAAGGATAAGTCCGAAGAACAAAATGATGCTGAAAATAGATTGCTGCGGTGTTGTTTCAGTAGCAGGAGTACTTGGAACAATTGGTTCCAGCACAATGTTTTCTCCACGCCACACCTGCATTACTGCACGTGCACCATCACGTACTGCACCATCAACATCATTCACGCGTAAACGGGGAAGCAAGACGGAATCAACAATTCCTCCTGCCGTCACGTCTGTGAGTTCACCTTCAATTCCACTGCCGACCTCAATGCGCAAAGAGCGATCTTCCAATGCAATCAAAATGAGAACACCGTTGTCTTTGTCTTTGCTACCAATGCCCCACGAGCGTGCAAGATCAATGGAGTAGTTCTCAAGAGTTGCGTTACCTGTGGTGTCAACCACTGCAACTGCAACTTGAGGGCCTCCGGATTGCTGAAACGAAATCAACTCGCTGTTGATTTGTGTTTCAACTTCTGCAGAAACTCGCCCTACTGAATCGACAACTGGCGCAGTGAATTCGGGAAGTGAGGCAGCCGAAGACGAGCACCCAAGAAGGATGATGCCAAACAGTGCCAATGAGAAGAAGGATTTCTTAGCCACCTGGGTTGAGATCCACAGTTGGGGCTACGTCTGCGCCTGCGACTGCTTCAAACAGTGTTCGTTTTTCAAAACCAAACAGTGCAGCAACAATGGAACGTGGGAAACGACGGATAGCACGATTGAAATCAGTGACTGTCTCGTTGTATGTACGACGCGCCTGGGCCACTCGATTTTCTGTGCCTTCTAATTGCACTTGCAGATCACGCACGTTTTGCAAACTGGCAACCTGTGGGTAGTTCTCAACGACAACAAGCAAGCGCGACAAAGCGCCTTCAAGTTCACCAGCAGCAGCAACGCGATCATTGCCTGACGCTGCACTCGCGTACTTTGTTCGAGCCTCAGTTACTTTTCCAATGATTTCGCGTTCTTGTTCAAGAGCACCTTCAACAGACTTCACAAGATTAGGAATCAGGTCGAAGCGACGCTGCAACTGCACGTCAAGGTCAGCAACAGACTGATCAACTGTGAGTTCACGGTCGACAAGACCGTTGTATGAACTAGTGAGCGTCAGGATGATGAGAAGGAGAATTCCTGAGACGATTGCGACTGGAGCGATCCATTTATTTTTTGACATGTTGACCCTTAACTGTTTGTTCCGGCTGGTCCGTGGATAGTGAAGTGACGGCCAGGCGATCTGCGGCGCACGATCGTTCCCGCGTGGAGGCTGCTTCCGTCAGGACCTGACCTGGTTTACGGGCGATCGTCGCACAGGACCCGACCGCCACCTCACCACCCACGGGCGAACCCGAAGTCGTTGAGGGTTCCAGCGTACAAGACAGTTAGCCTGACTACCCGTAGTTGTAGCAATACAGCCACCTGGAAGAGTGCGAGAGCGGCCGAACCGGCACGCTTGGAAAGCGTGTGAAGTGAAAGCTTCCGTGGGTTCGAATCCCACCTCTTCCGCCATGACAGACATGTCGAACATTCATCTTGAAGCAATGCAAGTGGCTCTTGATGAAGCGCGCCTTGCCTTTGCACACGGCGACGTGCCGGTGGGTGCTGTGGTGCTTCACAACGGTGAAATTATTGCCCGGCGCCACAACGAACGAGAATTCGCTAACGACCCAACTGCTCACGCTGAAGTATTGGCATTGCGCGATGCAAGTCAAAAACTCGGAAGCTGGCGTTTAGACGAATGCACTCTTGTTGTCACGCTTGAACCATGTGTCATGTGTGCTGGCGCTGCGCAGTCTTCTCGCATTGGCCGTCTTGTCTATGGTGCTGCCAACTTCGAAGCTGGCGCAACAGCAAGTTTGTACAACGTGATGAGCGACCCACGCCTCGGTCATAACCCACCCGTAGAACACGGATTGCTTGCCGAAGAGTCAGCAGCACTGTTGAAAGAGTTCTTCGCCTCTAAACGTTCGTAGAACTTACTTAACTACCAAAGTCGTAACGGTTCTTTTAGCTTTTGCTCTCTTACCATTTTTAGGCGTCGGTTCTTGAACTGTAAACGTCACAATACATTTCCATTACTAGGAGCTGCTGCATGCGCGGGTTGCAGCAAGGGTTGCAATTTTGCGAGTTGTGAATATTACTTTCAGCATCAGAAAGATCGCACTGGGCGAACATGATTGCCGTCGTAGTCTTTTGGGAGGTTCCACTGCCATCCGGTCCAGAAGGATTGGAACCCACCACCTGTTTCGAAGTCCGATGAACTCCAATAGCCACCTGTCCAAAAACCACTTAATAGTGAATATCCCAAACACTCGTTGCTAGCACCTGGCGCTTGGCCTGTGCTTCGCGCAAATTTACAAACCTCGTTCAATTCATCACGGGAAGGCAAAAACCAATCTGCTGCTGTCGATGTGGTGTAGGCATCAGCAACACCCGCTGCATAGTCAGTCTTTGGCACGTTGGCGGCGTCGTGACGAGCAACTATTGCTGCAGTTGCAGCACGACCTGTCCCAATCGCTAAAAAATTGAGCGCTTCACCAGAAGTAGAAATGAAGTTGGATCGACAGGATTGAGTTTGTGTTAATCCACATGTGAGTGCTGCAGTTGACCAAGGGACATCACTAGAAGCATCGGCTGGGGCGTATTCCAGATAATCAAATTCGCTGTATCTTCCTTCAGTGTCTACGTAAAAAACTGTTCCACCACCGGGACCCTGCAATCCGATAGCGCACAGTGTGGTTCCATCTGGCCCACACACACTGCGCGAAGAGAAGGAAGAACCATTCGCGCCGTTAGTGCCGTCTGCTCCGTCTGCACCATTTGCGCCGTTAGTTCCATTCGTGCCGTCTGCTCCGTCTGCACCATTTGCGCCGTTAGTTCCATTCGTGCCGTCTGCTCCGTCTGCACCATTCGCGCCGTTAGTTCCATTCGTGCCGTCTGCTCCGTCTGCACCATTCGCGCCGTTAGTTCCATTCGTTCCGTTAGTTCCTGAAGGGCCGGTTGCTCCAGTAGGGCCCATGTCGCCTTTTGTACCTGTCGCACCATTGGTTCCGCTATTGAAAGACTCAGAAACGACAGATTGGTTCAACATCACCTTTGTTTCAGTTTTCTTTTTGCATTTACCGTTTTTGGCATAGCGCAACATGTTCGTTTTCTTGTGTGCACACACCGTCACGGATTTTGTAGTGGATGCTGCAATGACACCGACTCCTCCACCAACAGTGACACCAGCCAAGACACCAACAAGAAGTAGTGCCCCGCCTGATCGACGCGAATAGGACCTGAATGCAGAAAACGGGTTCATGCGACTTCTGTTGCCGATCGTCCACTTGGTGCGGCGTGGCGTGGCGAGGTTTGGTGTGTTCACCCAGTGAGGGTACCTCTAACTGTGCGCAACATACAAGTGAATGTTGCGCACAGTTATAAATATTAGGTAGGTCTCAGAATCTGGCGAAGCGTTGCAATTGCTGCGTCTTCCCATTGGGCGTCAAGGTCTGGGTCTTCAGAGATATCGACCAGGATTCGGCCGACCAACATTGATTGGATGACATAAGCGACGCCCAAGACTGGCTCAATGGGGTTGCACAATCCGTTGTCTCGGGCCTTTTCGATAATCCGAACCACGACCTCGGTACCACTGAGCTGTTCATTGGCAAGCACTTCTCGAATCGCTGCAGAGTTATGGGAAGCCGCCAAAGATGAGATTCTTCGCTGTCGTCTACTTTTGTTGTCCGATGATCTGAAAGAACGAATGCCAAGTTCAATTAGCTCGAATGCCTTTTCACCAGATGTCAATGTGTCAAGAAAGGCCTCGAACTCAGCCGTTCCGCGTTCAAGAGAACGCATGGTGCTGGTTGTTTCTAAAGCTGCAATGACTCCGTCGCGTCCTCCGAAGTGGTGATACACCGAACTGCGCGCGACTCCAGATTTTTCCATCACTCGATCCAGGTTGAATTTGACGAAACCGAATTCAGCCATTTCTTCTTCGGCTGCTTTCAACACACGTTCAATAGTTCGTAACCCGTCAGAGCGTTTACGACGTGTCGGCAAAGTGCCCGAGGTATCTGAATCGTCCTGCGTCATGGCAGACAGACTAACGATATGAAACGAGGCAACGGCACGGGAGGAGAAAGGCATTCCCATAAAAGCCTTTGTATCTAAGCGTTCGTAGTGCCGATAACCTTTTTCTCACGGAAGGGTGCCAGAGCGGCCGAATGGGATGGTTTCGAAAACCATTGAGGGGTAACTCTCCGGGGGTTCAAATCCCCCTCCTTCCTCCAGTATGTCGAAGTGGCTTAGCAGGCTTTTTCTGCGAAGGTCACTTTGGCGGTGACAAGATATTTATCTACCGCTCCTACGATGCATTCGTTTGCACCGTAACCAGTGTGCCTGTCTTCGGTTACAACAATGAGACGACCGTCTTCCAACGTTGATGCCATCTTTCGCGAACTTGCGAGCGGCGTCGCTGCGTCTCCAGTTGTGCCGATAACAACGATGGGGCCAGCACCATTTCCTGTGATTTCAATTCGAGGGTCTGGTTCAGCTGGCCAAAAGACGCAGGTATAACTACCGGTGAAACTGATTCCTAAACGGGGTGCAGCTGCTACGAACTTCGGAGTAAACGAATCAGTTTCCTCAACAGTCTGTGGACCTGGGTCATCAAGACACATGATTGCATTGAATGCTTCTAACTCATTTCCATATTTGCCGTCGGGTGTGCGCTGGTAATAGGAATCGAATAGATCTAATAATCCGGCGCCGTTACCTTTTTGAGCGTTGCTCAGTGCAATTTCAAGTTCGGGCCACAATGTTGAGGAATACATCGCTTGTGAGACTGCTGTGTATGCAATTGTCTGGTTAACGGCTGCTCGGTCTTTTGAAACAACAAGCGGCTGTGCATCCAGATTCTTTATCAATGTGTCAAACGCATCTTCGGCATTGCCGTTGTTATAGAAAGAGCATTTTGCATCGGCGGAACACTGTGCGAGGAATTTTGTGAATTCAGTCTCGAAACCTTTTGCTTGGTCGAGGCCACCTTGCATGTAGTTAGAAGTTGGGTCGGATGCACCGTCAAGAACTGCGGCGCGAACCGTGGTGGGAAACATTGTGGCCCACGTTGCACCGAGTTCGCTTCCGTATGAAAAACCAAAGTATGTGATTTTCTCTTCACCAAGCGCTGCCCGAATCGTGTCTATGTCACGTGCGGTCGCGTTAGTTGAGACATAGGGGAGTATTTCTCCGCTTCTCTTTTCACACTCGGCGTTAAATGCTTTAGAAATATCAACAAGCGCCTGACGCTGTGCTTCAGTTTCGGGAGTTGGGTCCAATGTGAAGTATTTGTCGTAATTGTCAACGCAGTCAACTGCTGGTGTCGATTTTCCTGTACCGCGTGGATCCCATCCGATGATGTCGAAGGAGTCAATGAGGGTTTCACTGAAATATGATGTGGCACTCTCGACAAGGTCGGTTCCACCAAAGCCGGGTCCTCCTGGGTTCACCAGCATGGAACCAATTCGCTTGGTCAACATTGCTGCGGGGCGTTTGACCAGTTTGAGAGAAAAGGAGCCTTTCGAGGGTTCGTTGTAGTCGAATGGAACCGAAAAGCGGGCACATTTCAGGGTGCTCTCAGCGTCTCCATCACAGGCCTTCCAATCAATGGACCCTCCCGTTGCAGGCGGGTACATGGTGGAAGGGGGCGCCGGGATTTCAGACGTGGAATCAGACGACTGTGAACCCGCTGAGCAGGAAACAATCATCATCACTAATGCACAGATTGCAATTCCACGACGCATCACAGTTATGAACACTAGGCGCAGGAACGCCCGTAGCCTCAATGGGGTGCGTATGGGTCCTCACATGATGTTGCCAGGAGATGGTGCTGCGGTAAAAGGCGCAAAGGTTCAGCGGGCAGCATTGCGCAGGGTATGGATTTTTTCATCTCCGTATCGCACCGACATCATTGTTTTCCTCACCGCTATCTGTGTCTCAGCACTATTGGCCCTTGCACCACCGTTGTTATTCCGCGCAATTCTTGACCGCGCCATTCCGCAGGGGAATCGGGGTCTCATCACGACACTTGCCGTGATTCTTGTCTTTGCTGCAATTGCTGACGCTGGGTTGGCCATTGTTCAGCGGTGGTTAAGTTCTCGTATTGGCGAAGGCCTCATCTATGACTTACGTGTTGCGCTGTTCGACAAAGTTGAACAGATGCCAATTGCGTTCTTTACTCGTACGCAAACGGGTGCTCTCACTAGTCGCCTAAACAATGACGTAGTTGGCGCACAAAACGCGGTGACAAACACTTTGGGAAGCGTTGTCTCGAACGTTGTGGTGTTGGTGACAACCTTGGCAGCGATGCTTGCGCTTGAGTGGCGCTTAACCCTGTTGTCGCTAATCGTGTTACCTCTATTCATTGTTCCCGCAAAACGAGTCGGGCAAAAGTTGGGTTCGATAGCGCGTCAGCAGATGGATATCAATGCCGAAATGAATACGCAGATGAATGAGCGTTTCAATGTGGCTGGCGCCATGGTTGTGAAATTGTTCGGACGTCGCGAGCGTGAAGTTGCAACGTTCTCAGGCCGCGCTGCCGGTGTGCGCGACACAGGTATCAAAGCTGCGTTGTACAGTCGCGTGTTTTTCGTTGCACTTGGTCTTGTTGGCGCCATGGGAGCTGCGGCCATTTACGGAATCGGCGCACACCTTGTTGTGTCTGGTGGAATATCTGCCGGAACACTTGTTGCAATGGCTGCATTCGTGCAACGCATTTACCAGCCACTTACGGGACTCACGAACGCACGTATTGAAGTGATTACTGCATTCGTATCTTTTGATCGCGTGTTTGAAGTGCTCGATGCACCTGTTGCAATTTTTGACCGCCCCGGAGCAGTTGATCTTGTAGACCCGCGCGGTGAAGTTGAATTCGACAATGTGGTGTTTCGTTATCCGCCCGCCTCAGCTTCGTCTGTTGCATCACTTGAAGCTCCGGGAACAATTAGTAGCGACCCTGACGTAGATGTGTTGAAGGGTGTTTCACTGAAGATTGCCAGCGGAGAAACCATTGCCATCGTTGGTTCTAGTGGGTCTGGCAAGAGCACGCTTGCAACGCTGGTTCCACGTCTATATGACGTAACAAGTGGTGCTGTTCGCGTAGATGGCGTTGACGTACGTGACCTTACGGGTGATTCATTACATGACGCCATTGGTGTTGTTACTCAAGATCCGCATCTCTTTCATGAATCAATCGGTGACAACCTTCGGTATGCAAAGCCTGAAGCCACGCAAGCTGACATTGAGGCTGCGTGTGTTGCGGCTCGAATTCACGACACCATCGATGCATTGCCTGACGGGTATTCCACTTTGGTGGGCGAGCGTGGGTATCGCTTGTCAGGTGGAGAAAAGCAACGAGTCGCTATTGCGCGCATGTTGTTGAAGAACCCAGCCATCATGATTCTTGACGAAGCAACAAGTCACCTTGACAATGAGAATGAAGCATTGGTGCAAGAAGCCCTGGAATCAGCACTTCACGGTCGCACAGCAATTGTCATTGCCCATCGACTATCCACCATTCGCGACGCTGACCGAATCGTGGTTCTTGATGATGGTCTCATTATGGAACAGGGAACACATGATGAACTGATGGCACTAGATGCCATGTATGCATCACAAGTTCGTGCCGGTGGTTCCTTCGGACTGTCTGCGCCTTCCGTAGAGTAGAGACAATGGCAGCTGAGGTCGAATTCATCAATGGAGTTCCGTCGTTCAGTGTCGGTCAATTTACTGAAGTCCTCAACCATGTTCTCAAAGCATCCTTTGATGAAGGTGTCTGGGTCGAAGGTGAAATTCAGGGTTTACGAAAACCGAACCCTCATGCCTATTTCACCCTGATTGAAAATGTTGACGGCGTTAAGGCGCAATTGAATATCAACTTGTTCGCTGGCCCATTGCGCAACGTGCAAACGAAATTGCGTCAGCAGGGAATAGAACTAAAAGACGGTCTCAAGGTTCGTCTCTTTGGTCGTGTGGAATATTACGGACCATTCGGAAAATTGAACCTCATCGCAACGGATGTTGATACGCAGTTTTCTGCTGGTGATGTAGCCGCCAAGCGCGAAGAACTACTGCGAGTCCTCATGGAAAAGGGTGTTGACAAAATCAACAAACAGATTCCAGTTCCATTAGTGCCGCTTCGTCTTGGCATCATTTCATCTAGCCAAGCTGCTGGCTGGGCTGATGCGCAACAGCACCTCACAGAATCTGGAATCGGATTTGCTATTACGTTCTGTGATGTTCGTGTGCAAGGTGACGCGGCAGTGCCACAAATAGTGGCCGCACTGAATTCCTTGTCGCGTCGTGACGACATTGATTTGGTCATGTTGATGCGTGGTGGTGGCTCGAAAGGTGACCTCGCCGCATTCGACGATGAACAAATCGCAATGGCTATTTCGAAATGTTCACATCCGGTGTTCACAGGTATCGGACATGAAATTGATACAAGCATTGCTGACATAGTTGCTCACACCGCTCACAAGACTCCAACAGCATGTGCTCAATCTGTCATTGCAATAGTTGAGAGCTTTTTGTCAGAACTCTCCTATAGCGCTGGTTCGCTGCGGTCTCTTACACAAACAGCCGTTGAACGTGCTCGCTCACGCATCGCAGTGTCAGTCGAGCGCCTGCGCACTCGGCCTCGCACTGCTCTTGAACGTCAATCACAGAAACTCATGATGCATGCCGCATCGGTTCGATTGCTAGACCCGGTCACCACCATGGCTCGCGGTTGGAGCATCACGCTTGATTCAGTTGGCAATGTTGTTCGTTCCATTTCAGATATCAAAAAGGGTGACACCGTTGTCACAGCGCTCGCTGACGGCAGCATTACCAGCACAGTAGAAGGAGTTGCCTAATGGCCGCTAAGAAAACAACACAAGCAGCACCAGCCGGTTATGCAGAAGCGATGACAGAAATTGAATCAATTCTGTCTCAGCTTGATTCGAATTCAATTGATGTAGATGTACTTGCGACCAAAGTCGAGCGCGCGTCATTTCTTATCACATGGTGCAACGAACGAATCACGGCGGCTCAACTCACAGTCGATACTCTTGTTGCAGATATTGAATTTGAAGAATCTGATTTTGACGATGAAGATGAAGACGAATGATTGACTCGAGCGATGTAGTTGCTCGAGTTGATGCAATTCTCACTGAAGCCGTAGATCACGAGCGTCACTTCTGGACTCGCATTGACGAAGATCTCGAAACAGTTTTCGATGAGATTGAATCATTAGTTCTTGGCGGCGGGAAACGTTTGCGACCACAGTTTGCTCATTGGGGTTGGGTAGCAGCAGGCGGTGACCCGACCAATGGCCAACATTTCCGTATTGGTGCAGCTATCGAGTTGTTGCACGTATTTGCCTTATTCCACGATGACGTCATTGATGATGCAGAGACTCGCCGAGGGAATACCACTACACACCGACGCATGGCAGATATGCATGGTGCAGAAAAGATGGCGGGGGAATCGCGTCGGTTCGGAGAAGGCGCAGCGATTCTTATTGGTGACATCACCTATGTCATGTCTGACAAGTTGATGGACAATGTGTCATCTACTGCGCGTTCTATTTGGCATGACCTTCGTATGGAAATGAATATCGGCCAGTATCTCGACACCTTGGGTTCCGCACGTCGCGAACGCCGTATTGAAATAGCTGAGCGTATTTGTCGTTACAAGAGTGCCAAGTACACCATCGAGCGTCCGTTGCATCTTGGAGCTGTTGCGGCAAATGTAGAAGCCGGATCAGCCCTAATGCCAATGTTGTCTGCATATGGCTTGCCACTTGGTGATGCATTTCAAATGCGCGACGACATGTTGGGTGCATTCGGAGATTCTCTAGTTACAGGCAAACCTGTTGGTGGAGATTTCCTCGAAGGAAAGCCAACACCTATGTTGGCTCGCGCCTACGCACTTGCTTCAGCATCGCAATTAAAGATTCTTGACGCCATCGGAAATCCAGGCATGTCACATGATGATGTCTCAGCATTACAAGAAGTTGTTTCAGCAACAGGTGCAGTTGCTGAAATGGAATCACTTATCGTTGCGTTGCGCGACGAAGCAGTGACGTCATTAGACGCAAAGCAATTGCGTGGAGACTCATATACCGCACTTGTTGATCTTGCAGACGCTGTCACCCAGCGCACTATCTAAAAAGTAGATAAGTCCTAGCAACGTTCGAAACCTCGCTATTTACTTGCGAAATAGTTGGAGCTAAATACAAGTTTGAAATACATGCCGCCAGTGTCAAGGTGACCTAAGTTGCCCAATGTGGTTACCTCTAATACGTCCAGGTTCTATTCGTGTCGATCAGCGGGAGTGTTACTTCTTGTTGGTGTTTTGGCTGGCGTCACAGTTGGCGGTGGTGTTGGTGTGATTGCAGCATCGTCAACGAAAACTGTGACGGTGTGCGCAAATAAAAAAACAAACATGTTGCGCTATGCCAAGAATGGCAAGTGTGTGACGAAGACTGAAATAAAAGTGCTGCTGAATCAAACTGGCAGCAACGGCAGCAACGGCAGCAACGGCAGCAACGGCAGCAACGGCACGAATGGTGCTGCTGGTGCGAAGGGTGAAACTGGTGCTCCAGGCACAAACGGTGCTGCCGGTGCGAGGGGTGAAACTGGTGCTCCAGGCACGAATGGTACGAATGGTGCTGCTGGTGCTGCTGGTGCTTCATTTTCAACGGTGTTTACTCCTCTGAGTGTGTGTGGTGCAGGGGGGGCAACATTGTGTGCCATTGGCGAGCAGGGTCCGGGCGGCGGAATAATCTTTTTTGTAGATACTGGTGCAAAATATGGTGATTTTGACTATTTGGAAGTCGCACCTGCAGATGCTTCGTCTGGCATTACTTGGTCAACTTCTACCGCTAATTGCGGACTGATAGCAGATCAGGATTGTCAAATGAGTTTCGTTTCCACATCCGGTGAAGCGTTAAAGTTTCTGACAATTGGAGCTGGACGTGCCGCAACTGCAGCAATAGTGGCTCGCCATGATGCGGGAAGCGTTGATAAGACTGATTATGCAGCTGGTGTTGCTGATGCCTACACCACTCCAACTGCGTCTGATTGGTGGTTGCCCTCGCGTGATGAACTGAATGAGGTGTGTAAATACGCACGCAACACCAACCTATGTGCTGGGGGATCTTCACCTGCGCTGCGTGGTTTTACTACCGAATACTATTGGAGTTCGTCTGAAGGTTTGAGCGCGGACATCGCTTGGTGGCAGTCCTTCTTCGGCGGCCCCACGGCCACCGCCAATAAGTTTATCCCTGATGTCTTGAGTGTGCGTCCAGTGCGCGGTTTTTAACTATTCCGCTACTATTTTTGCGTGTTCGAACTACTTAGATAGCGGCGTAAATATCTAGAGCGTCTTGCAGAGTGATGTCGATCATCACGCCGGGTTCTGCACGAATTGCTTCCACCCATGGTGGTGCAACTTTGCATGTAACTGCAATAGGGTCTGCAATTCCTGAACCACTTACCGCAAGTCGTGCAAAAGTTGTGGTGTATGTGGGTGGTCGTGCATCACGTGATAACTCAATGAGTGCCCATGGGTCTGGAGTTGTTCCCGTGCGATTGCCGCCTGATGTGATTTCTGTGTTTGATGTTGCATGAATTGCTCCACCAGCAAGACCTGGGCCATCGAGCAACACTGCACCGCGCACCAAAGTTGGTCGGGCGCCCGCAATAAGAAACGCAATGTACGCGCCGAGTCCTCTGCCAACAACTGTGGCTTCACCAATGTGGCGTAGGGCAATATCAACGTCTGCCATAAGGATTTCCGAGGAATAACCACCGCCGGCTGGAACAGATGAATCGCCATGGCCGGTGAAATCAAGTGCCCACACTGGGCCATTCCAATCAACAGACAGTGTTGACATCATGGCTGCGCTTTCACCGAGACCATGCAAGAACAACAGTGGCCGACCAGTACCGGAACGAACTTCGTGCAATGCGAGATTGATTTTGTTGTGTTGCAGCATCACGGTGTTCATGACAGGAACTCCAAAATCATCTTGCTAACACGTTCTGGTTCTTCAATGTGAATGAAGTGACCAATGTCTTCCAGAACTTCGAGGCGTCCACTTGCAGGAATCCACGGCAACACATCACGCGGGCGAGCACCCCATCCCATTGGCTCATCAAAGGTGCCGAGTAATCCGAGGAATGGCATGGTGAGTGCAGCCATGCGCAACGATGCCCACTCTGGACGCCACGGGCCAAAACCACCGAAGCGCATTGTTGGGTCAAGTTTCCAACGCCAACCGTCTGCATCTTGTTGTGCACCGATTGTTACGAGGTATTCAAGCCACTCGACAGAAAGTCGTGGGTTCATTTTTCCTCTGCGTTGCGCAAGGTCAACCAAAGTTCCTGGCTTACGTTCTGATGCAGCAGCTTCGTGTCGGAAATCAAGCCATGAACCAATTGAGTCTGCGAGTAGTCGAGACTGATCATGATCAGGCACGTCTGGCATGCGGCGCTTACTTGGCATGCCGTCGATATTCACCATTGCCGAAATGCGGTAGGGGCAGGAGTCAGCTAGTTGCATCATGAGCGCACCACCCTTTGAATGTGCGATGACAGGTGCGGCTTTGTTGGTAATCAATGACATCACTGACAGTGCATCTCGAATGTCTGCGTCCCAACCGTAAAGGGCGGCATGTTGGCTGTCACCATGACCGCGGTGATCCCAAGCGACTACGCGGTAACCAGCTGCGGCGATGAGAGGCGCGAAAACATCGAACGTGCCAGCAAAGTCAGACCCACCATGCACCAGAAAGAGTGGTGGGTTTGATTCGGAGCCCCATTCGTAGACCGCAAGATCAATGCCGTCGGCATTGTGGCGATACGAACGGGCTGGGCGTTCAGCGCCGGGGAAGGTGCGAGTCTCGGGGTTCATGAGAGATACAGATTAGAACAGCGGTCTCCATTTCCTCGTATGGGGGCGTACTGCGCATGAGGGCTGTGACAGACATAACATGGCATGAATGTTCCTTCGCACGCGACTTCATATGTATTTGCTGTGGAGCACGTGCCTGTTCGGATTACTTGCGTTCTTTTCGCAATTGTTAACGGATGGTGGTTCGTCATCTTCTGCAACCACAATTGCGGTAAGTACAACTAGCACCACAATTTCACCCGCGAACACTGCACCGCCATTGAAGTACACAGTTCTTCCCGGTGAATCGTTGTATGGAATTGCGGCAAAAATGAAAGTCAGCGCGCCAGCACTTGTCGCTCTGAACAAAATCAAGAATCCTGATCGTCTTGATGTAGGAACAGTGCTGTTGTTGCCACCTGCAACGGGTTTTGTGCCGATAGGCGCAACTACCACGATGCAGCCGTGACATTGGTGCTTCCATTCTCCATACGTCAGTCCGTACACTAAGAACATGAGCACCGCATTTTGGCCAACACAAGAACACTGGTCCGTTGCAATTCCTTTGCAGACTCCACATGTTCGACTTGACTGTTTAGCTGAAACTGGTTTTGTTGCGTTACGTAAAGCTCCGTTTGATGTTCCGTCATCTGAGTGGGAATCACTTGAATACATGGATTGGAAAAGTGGTGGCGATACAAATTTTGCACCACTTGCATCTGCTGATGGTGAACTTGACTGCCGCGGTTTTTGGGACAAAGGCAAAACAGACAAAGATGCGTTGTGGACTTCGAACGCCTCATCTGCTCCAACACTGAAGAAATACGTTGATTCCATTGGTGCAAACTTCGGTCGCGTACGCATCATTAAGTTGGAGCCGCAAAATCATGAACAGGCTTTGCGCAACATTCACCGTGATGACAACAATCGTTTTAACCCAGACAATGAAGGCTGGGTTGTTCGCACATGGCTAGAACTGACTGATAGTCCTGATAGCTATATGTTGCTGATGGACAATGGTCCAGATGGCTTGCCAGATCGAGCAACAGAGCGCCGAGTGCCGCTAAGTAAGGGTTCTCGTTTTCTCGTTGACACACAGCGGTTGTGGCACGTTGTTGTTCACAATCATGACTTCCCGCGTTATGCGTTGATTACAAGCATCGAGAGCGGTACTGCTCTCGACTCGTTTGTTGCTGCCGAAAAGGCGTAGTTGCTACAGCGCTGATTCGATGGCCGAAATTACTTCGGGCGCATCAGGTGCAGTCTTTGGGTGAAAGCGTGCAACAACTGCACCATCACGGTTGACAAGAAACTTCTCGAAGTTCCAACGGATGTCGCCGTCAACACCTTCAGCGTCTGCAACAGGTGTAAGTGCTGAGTACAACGCGTGACGTGCATCGCCATTGACATCAATCTTTTCTGTCAGTGGGAAAGTGACTCCGTATGTGGTGCTGCAGAAACTTGCGATCTCTTCTGATGTTCCGGGCTCTTGTCCGAGGAACTGATTGCACGGAACGCCAACGACTGTGAAGCCCTTTTCTGCGTACTGCTTCTGAAGCGCTTCGAGCTGTTCGTATTGCGGGGTGAGTCCGCACTTGCTGGCCACGTTGACAACCAAGGTGACTTTTCCAGCGGCATTTGCCAATGCGTTTGGCTGGCCGTCAAGGGTGGAGATAGATGTTGCGTAAATGCTCATAGCCATAGTCAACCAACGCTTCAGCGTTGTGATTCCCTATTTGGCTAATTAATTACGATGTGCTGCGGCCAGTTCGGCCACTTCTTGCATGATTCGCGCAATGTCGAAGTCTTTTGGCGTGTACACGGCAGCGACTCCGTGGCTGGTGAGCCATGCTCGATCTTCCTCAGGAATGATGCCTCCGACAATCACTGGGGCATCGCAGCCTTCGGCACGCAAGCGAGCCACCACATCAGGAACAAGCTTCAAATGAGAGCCAGACAAGATGGAAAGGCCCACAACGTCGGGGTCTTCGTCGCGGGCGCTTGCGGCAATCTGCGCGGGCGTGAGGCGAATACCGCTGTACACAACTTCCATGCCGGCATCACGAGCAGCTACCGCAATTTGTTCTGCACCGCTTGAATGGCCATCAAGCCCTGGCTTTGCAACAAGGAAACGTGGTGGGCCACCAGGAATGGTGCGAACGTAATCAGCAACTGCTGCAAGCGCATTGGTGCGACGGCCAACTGCTGCTGCAACACCAGTAGGTGCGCGGAATTCACCGAAGACATCGCGCAGAACTTGTGACCATTCGCCGGTGGTGCCACCAGCAATAGCTAACTCAATTGATGCTTCCATGATGTTCTCGTCAGATTCAGCAGCAGCACGTAGGTGGGCGAGTGCAGCTTCAACGCGTGCGTTGTCACGTGAAGTGCGCCATGCGTTGACGTCTGCAATCATCTCGGCTTCTACGGCTGGGTCAACAATCATGATGTTGTCTGTGCCGCCCAATGGGCTCTCGGCAGATTCAACGTATGAGTTCACGCCAACAACAGTTTGTTCACCGTTTTCAATGCGACGTGTACGAGCAGCCATAGAACGAACAAGGCGTCCTTTGAGTTCGTCTACTGCATTGAATGCACCACCAAGCGACAGAACATCTTGCAATTCATCCCATGCTTCGTTGCACAATTCTTTTGTACGGCCTTCGATAACTGTTGAGCCATCGAAAATGTCGTCGTATTCAAGAAGATCAGATTCAAAAGCAAGAACTTGCTGCATGCGAAGTGACCACTGCTGATCCCATGGGCGTGGCAAACCGAGTGCTTCGTTCCATGCAGGCAACTGCACACTGCGTGCACGAGCATTCTTTGAGAGCGTGACAGCAAGCATTTCCAGCACAATTCGCTGCACATTGTTTTCTGGCTGCGCTTCAGTGAGGCCGAGTGAATTCACTTGAACGCCGTAACGGAAGCGACGTGCTTTCGCATCTTTCACTCCGTAACGCTCGCGACCAATGCGATCCCATAACTCTGTGAATGCACGCATCTTGCATACCTCTTCAACAAAACGAATTCCGGCGTTAACGAAGAAAGAGATGGAACCGAATACTTGGTCGAACTGTTCTTCATCAACTTGTCCGCTTGCACGAACTGCATCAAGAATGTCAATGGCGTTCGCAAGTGAGTATGCGATTTCTTGCACTGGTGTAGCACCAACTTCTTGCAAGTGATACGAGCAGACGTTCATTGGGTTCCACTTCGGTGCGTTATGTGCACACCAAGCAACCATGTCAACGATGAGACGCTTTGAAGGAGCCGGCGGGAAGATGTACGTACCGCGAGACAAATATTCCTTCACGATGTCGTTCTGCGTTGTACCGCGAAGTTCTGTGTCGGTTACGCCTTGTTCGCGTGCATTTGCAACGTACAGCGCAAGCATCCATGCAGCTGGTGCATTGATGGTCATTGACGTGTTCATCTTTGCTGGAGGAATGGAATGAAGAAGTGTGCGCATGTGTCCGAGATGCGCAACGGGTACGCCTACTTTTCCAACTTCACCATTTGCAAGAACATGGTCTGGGTCGTATCCAGTTTGTGTGGGAAGGTCGAATGCAATGGACAACCCTGTTTGACCCTTGGCCAAGTTTGTGCGGTACAACTCATTCGATGCCGCAGCAGTGGAATGGCCGGAATAGGTTCGCATCAACCATGGGTCGTCGCGACGGGGAGTATTGGCGTCAGTCACGACTCAAGTATGGCGATGTATTTGCCATTTCTCTACGGAATGGGCGGGGGAACGATGGCTTTGGCCAGCAAGGCCAAGTATTCAGGGCGCGGAACAGAGGTGCAGCCAAGCGACGAGAGATGGTCAGTGTTCCACTGGGTATCCAGCAACTGCATGCCGTCAAGGTTCATGAGGTCAACGAGGTGCTTTAAGGCCACCTTGGAAGCATCTGTTTCTCGATGGAACATTGATTCACCTGCAAAGAATCCATTGATGCGCAGGCCGTATAAGCCACCGACTAGTTCACCTTTTTTATTCCACACTTCAACACTGTGGGCGTGACCCATCTCGTGAAGAACTGTGTATGCATTTATGAATTCTTGATTGATCCAGTTGCCGTCGGTACGTGCGGTTGCACATTCTTGCATCACCCGAACAAATGCAACATTGATAGTGCACACAAAATGTTGAGCGCTATTTCGCATTGACCGAGAGATGTGAAAACCGTTGAGGGGAATGACACCTCGTTCAAATGGTGACCACCAACCAAGCATTCTGCTTTTCTTGTCCACGTACATCGGAAACATTCCGTGCGCGTACGCATAGAGAACTGTGTCTGGTTCTAGGTCGGCACCAATTGCGACGACTTCTTCGTCTGGTGGCCATTCAGAATGTGGCAAGAACTGCCACCGACATTCGGTGGGAGGCAGCATCAGTTGCTACAACTCTGATTAGTAGGTGTAGAAACCTTCACCGCTCTTGCGTCCCAATTTTCCTGCTGCAACAAGGCGGCGCAGTGTTGGAACAGCTGCATAGTTTGCATCAGCAAATTCTGCATACAACGCTTCAAGGATTGAAAGAGATGTATCAAGACCAACAAGGTCAAGCAGCGCGAATGGACCCATTGGGAAATTGCAGCCACCTTTCATTGCTGTATCGATGTCTTCCATTGATGCTGTGCCTGTTTCCCAAATGCGAATTGCATTATTGAGGTAAGGGAACAGCAATGCGTTCACGATGAAACCAGCGCGGTCTTTTACTTGCACGCCGCTCTTGCCACACTTTGCAGTGAAAGCGTTCGCAGCTGCCATGGTGTCGTCTGATGCAGTGATTGGACGAACAACTTCGACCAATGGCATTGCAGTTGCTGGGTTGAAGAAGTGAATTCCGCATACTTTGTCTGGGCGACCAGTTGCCATTGCCATTTCAACAACAGGCAACGTGCTGGTGTTTGTTGCAAGAATCGCGCTTGGCTTTACAGCCTTGTCGAGTTCAATGAACAGTGCCTTTTTCACAGCAAGATCTTCAACGACTGATTCGATAACAAGATCGCAATCAGCAAGGTCAGCAATTTTGTCTGTTGCAGACAAGCGACCGAGGATTGCTGCTTTGTCTTCCGCAGTGATCTTCTCGCGTGAGACTTGCTTCTCGAGTCCCTTTTCAATGGTGGTGATCATTGCTTGCGCACTAGCTGCACTGCGCGAACGCACGATGACGGTGTATCCAGCTTTTGCAGCTACTTCAGCAAGGCCTGAGCCCATGATTCCTGAGCCACAGATTCCGACTTTTGAGATATTCGTTTCAGACATGGCAGACACGGTAACAACCACACCCCAGAATTGAGTAATTGCGCCCTAAGACGCCAAATATTTGGCTATCGCTAAACGGACAAGGGCACTTCGAGAGATTCCGTCGCGCTTAGCCCGGCGGTCAATCTGACTTATGAGGCTTGGCTCGATGCGGATGGGCATCACTTTGCCGATGTCCTCTCCCAAGCGCGGCCGACCTACTAATTGGCGGACGGTCTTGGCTTGAATCTCGCCAGAGGCCCATCGATCTGCCTCTTTTTCAAGTTCTGCATGAGAGATTGTCGAACCATTGGGCAAGACAACTTTCCTGTTTTTTCCTGAAATTGTTTTTACTTTCATTGCCGTTCTAGATGCGCCGTGTTTGAACGCTGATTGGAGAATGTGGACACGGTTATATCGTAATACGAAATTGTCAACTGAGGCAACAGGTTTGGGAAGTTTGCGAGAGCGTCTTCGGGGCACACCATCATGTGTGCTCAGTAAATGTCGAGTGGAAGGTTATTTCTCGGTGATGACGAGGGTGTCGATTTTGACTGGCTTGCTGGGGGCGCCGCCGAGGCTGCCCTCGCCGGAGTTCAGCGCCAAGATCGCCTGAGCGACATCGAGACCCTTCGTTATTTTGCCGAAGGTGACATACGTTCCTTGGCTATCGAGAACGGAGGCCTTCGGGCCAGTGACGAAGAAGAATTGTCCGCCGCCAGAATCGGCGCCCGAACTACGCGCCATGACGAGGTCGCCTTCTGCGTACTTGAATCCGGCGCCTTCATCTTTGATTGTGTAACCAGGATCATCGGTGTTGCTTGAACCACCACCTTGAATAATGTCAAGCGTTACGTCAGTACGGAAGATAAACGATGTGTCGTAGTACTTGTAACGAGACAACGTAACGAAGTTATTCACTGTTTCTGGGGTCTTTTTGGTATCTAATGCAACTTCAATAACACCTTCAGATGTATTGAACTTTGCGGTGTACGACTTCGCAGGGTCGATACACATAGACGGTGCATTTTCAAAAATAGTTGCGCGTGCCTCGGTGCCGTCGGTCTTCGGGCATGGAGTTGCGCCAGTTACTTGGAGGCCAGGCAGAGTTTCTAGCGTCTGAGGAACTGAGCTTTCGACTGGCACCGTTGTTGTGGTGTCATTCATGACGTAATTGGAGATTCCAAAGAGGACGGCAACCACTGCGGGGATGCCGAGTCCAAGGACAAGTCCGCGCTTGCGAACCTTGTTGAATTTCTGCTTGCGGATGCGCTCTTGGCGGGCGCGATCCCGGTTGGCCTTTTGGCGAGCTCTTTTATCTGTACCCATGAAGTTCGCAGGCTAGTGGCGTACGGGTAGCCTTCAAAATGGTGGGACTAATAGTTCAAAAATATGGAGGCACGTCAGTCGCCGATCCGGACCGTATTAAGTCCGTGGCGGACCATGTGGCCTTTACAAAGCGCCATGGCAACGATGTTGTCGTGGTGGTCTCAGCCATGGGCAAAACCACTGACAACCTGCTCTCTCTTGCCAATCAGGTCTCAGATGTGCTTCCCGGCCGTGAAATGGACATGTTGCTCACCACGGGCGAGCGCATTTCAATGTCGCTTCTGTGCATCGCCCTGGCCGGCATTGGTGTTGAAGCGGTCAGCTTCACTGGGTCGCAGGCCGGCATCATCACCGACACTGTTCATACCAAAGCCAAGATTTCTGAAATCAAGGGCGACAGAGTTCGCGAAGCACTTGCTGAAGGCAAGGTTGTCGTCGTTGCTGGTTTCCAAGGTGTCTCCACCGACAAAGAGATCACCACGTTGGGTCGCGGCGGAAGTGACACGACTGCTGTCGCGTTAGCTGCTGCACTGAATGCAGATGTGTGTGAGATCTATACCGATGTAACGGGCATCTTTACTGCTGACCCGCGCATCGTTCCTGAAGCCCGCAAGCTTGGCCGTTTGCAGTTTGAAGAAATGCTCGAAATGGCCGGAGTCGGAAGCAAAGTACTTGCTCTTCGCTCGGTGGAATTCGCTCGTAATCACAACGTTCCTATTCATGTTCGTTCCAGTTTTACCTGGGAACACGGCACATGGGTTAGCGACGAAAAATCACAAGGAGACAGCTCAATGGAAGATCCCATCATCTCTGGTGTCGTTCATGACGCCAGCGAATCAAAAGTCACCATCGTTGGCGTGCCCGACAAGCCGGGTATTTCTGCAGCATTGTTTGAAAGTTTGGCGAACTCAAACATCAACGTCGACATGATTGTTCAGAACACATCAAAAGCCGGTCTTACTGATATCTCATTCACAATGCCTAAGGCAGACATGAAAGTGGCAGAAGACATTGTGTCGCGTGTGGCAAAGGAAATAGGCGCAAGTGGCGTCACGCACGATTCCGAGATTGCCAAAGTGTCTTTGGTGGGCGCTGGTATGAAGACCAGCCCTGGTGTTGCAGCAAAAATGTTCCGCGTTCTTGCGGATAACAACATCAACATCCACATGATCTCCACCAGCACTATTCGTGTATCAGTTGTCATCTCAGCAAAAGACATGGAATCTGGTGTTAGGGCATTACATACTGCTTTTGGTCTTGACTCGGGTTCGGCCTATTCGGCACCATTACCCGAGCGCAAGTAGTACGCCTGTAAGACTCTTCAGATGGTAATCACCCGCCGACAACTGATTCCGTGGCGTGCTGCTGGTACTCGTGCAGAGATGCGTCGTAACGCAGACGAAGTTGTGCGAGACACAGGGTGGGTTTTCAACAACCAAACTGGCTCAACGCTCACGCTTGAAGAATTTGTGCAAACTGGTGACGCAGAAGTTGATATCTATCTCGATCGTCTCGGATGGAATTCGTTTGCTTCTGGCGCCACAATGTTGGAAATTGGTTCTGGCATCGGACGAATGACGTCTGCGTTTACTCGCAAGTTCGCTAGCACTATTGCCACTGATGTTGATGCGGCGTTCCTAGAGCGTTGTCGTGAAACTGTTTCTCGATTCGGTCGCGTTGGCACTCTTCGCACAGTTCACATTCCAGACGGCAGCAGAATCGCTGTTGAGGATTCATCTCTCGATGCAGTTTTTTCATACATCACACTGCAACATTGCAAGGCAAGCGATGCTTTGCAATTAACAAGTGAATCGTTTCGTATCATCAAGCCAGGTGGTTATGTTGCGTTGAACTATCGCACCTGGGTTCCTGCTGATTGGCTGCTCGTACCTGCAGGCATCGTGATGCGTCAGCTATGGCGAATTCCCGTAGTTGGCCCTCGGCTTTCGCAATGGCGTTGGTCAACTCGCTTTGGTTGGCAGGCAAATCGCCTCGACCCCAAAAGAGTCCTCGGCATGCTTGAAGCATCGGGAATTGAGTTTGATGACGTGGCTATTCTCCACCACCCCGGCAAGCCGCAGAAGGCCGTGACCTACAGAGGAACTGCTGTAGCGCAACGGGATTTGGATGTTGCCAATAAAAGTCATTGGTGGCTCGTCGCTCGAAGCCATTAGCCTCAACACCCATGCGTGTAGGAGTAGTCGGAGCAACAGGTCAAGTAGGCAGCGTTATGCGCACCCTCTTGGCCGAACGGAATTTTCCCATCACTGAACTTCGGTTCTTTGCCTCATCTCGGTCTGCGGGCACCACATTGCCGTGGGCCGGCGGACACATCACGGTTGAAGACGCTGCCGTGGCAGACCCATCTGGTCTTGACATTGCATTGTTTTCTTCCGGGGCAACTTCGTCACGTGAATTAGCACCACGCTTTGCAGCTGCCGGGGTCATTGTTATTGACAACTCCAGCGCATTTCGTATGGACCCAGAAGTACCTCTGATTGTCAGTGAAGTAAACGGACATCTTGCGCACAACACACCGAAGGGAATCATTGCGAACCCGAACTGCACAACTATGGCTGCAATGCCAGTGTTGAAGCCGTTGCATGATGAAGCCGGGTTGCTGAAAATGATTGCAAGCACATATCAAGCAGTCAGCGGTGCTGGTCTTGCTGGTGTTGATGAACTTGATGAACAAACCCGCGCAATGTATGACAAAGCTGCTGGTCTGACGTTTGACGGCAACGCAGTTGCATCGCCTGCACCAAAGAAGTTTGCACGACCTATTGCGTACAACGTGTTGCCCTTTGCCGGATCGATTGTTGACGATGGCCTTTTTGAAACTGATGAAGAAAAGAAGTTGCGTTTTGAAAGTCGCAAGATTCTAGAAATCCCTGGCCTTTTGGTGTCGGGCACATGCGTACGTGTTCCTGTTTTCACCGGACACTCCATGTCAATCAATCTTGAATTCGCACGTCCAATAACAGCAGTAAGGGCTAATGAAATTCTGTCCAATGCGCAAGGAGTATCGCTTGTCGATATTCCGACACCGTTGCTTGCCGCGGGCAAAGACCCCAGCTATGTGGGTCGTGTTCGCCAAGACGAAACAGTTGCAGACAACTGTGGGCTTGCGCTGTTCTTGTCGAACGACAACTTGCGCAAAGGTGCTGCGTTGAACGCAGTGCAAATTGCTGAATTACTGATTAAGTAATTCAGTTGCTGGTTCAGCAACTTCATCAACAGAAGCAATGACTTCTTCGACAATTGCCTCAGGCACTGGTACGCCCTCTGCGTAACAGCCACCGGCAACGATTGCATTGACAGCTTTGCGCAAACGCAATGCATCAAGCGGCTTAATGATCCAACCGTTAGCGCCACTACGGCGCGCCATGTGAACGTCTGCTTCACGATCAAGCAACATCAAGATGGGAACATTCGGCAAGGCGCCACTGGAATGATCAAGACGAAGGTCCATGGTGATTGCCATGCCACCCATGCTGCCCACTTGCATGTCGAGGATCGCGATATCTGGCGTACGTTCTGCAACAGCTGGTGCAACGAGGCGACCATTAGTTACCGCTTGAATGGTTGTGGAAGCACAACCAAATACGGCTTGTATTTCATTGAGGACCCACTGGGCGTCTGTTGCGATCAAAATATGCACAAGATGACTTTACTGCCGTGTGGGTGGTGCTGCCAGTTGTTGCGCCAAGGCGCTTATGGAGTCCATGTCGTGAATATCAGTTGACAATTCCGTAGCAAATGCAATCGAAACTGAGGGAAACGCAACGGAAGTGCGCTGAATGAAGGCCTGAATGTCTGAATCTGCCCTGTCAGCATCGTCATGTAGGCCAGCAATGAGTTCATGTACGCGCGCAAGGTCTCCGGATTGAGATTGTGCCATGGTGTGTTCTTCAGTGGCCGTGAGAGTGCCAAAGTGTGGCGGCATGCGATTGGCAACAATGAGTTTCAAGGTAATGCCGAGACGAGAAAGCTCTGACACAAAATGATTTGCTTCGGTCAACGCATCAGGTGATGGAGCCGTGACGATGACAAATGAACTTGCTGAACTTCGAAGAGTGTCTGCCACTACAAGTGCACGACGTGAGAATTCTTCTTCCATTCCGTCGAATGCTCGTAGAAATGCAGCTGTGCCCGTAAGAGTGTCTCCACCGACAACAGTTGAGATTGCTTTGAACACTGGTTGCATTGCGGCATTGACTAAACGAAATCCGCCACGGCTTGGTGCGACGAGGAATTTAACAATGGGATGTTTTAAGAATCGTGCAAGTCGTTCTGGTGACTCAAGAAAATCAAGCGCATTACGTGATGGTGGTGTATCAACGATGATGACATCAAAGCGCTCATCTTCGCATAGGTCATATAGGCGTTCTGCAGCCATGTAGTCACGAGTACCGGATAATGATCGAGATAAACTGCGATAAAAGGAGTTATCCATTACTTCTTTTGCACGTTCAGGTGTTGGTGATGTGTCACGAACTAACGAATCAAAAGTCTCTTGCACATCAAGCATGGTGACCCACAATTCACCAGTTGCATCTAGGGGAACTCGTTGAATTTCGTTTCCTGTTCCTTCTCCAAGTCCGATTGCATCGGCGAGCCTGCGCGCTGGGTCAATGGTGATCACAATGGCGCGCTTGCCTTGTTGCGCAACTTCAAATCCGATAGCCGCTGCAACACTTGTTTTTCCAACACCACCGGTTCCGCAGGTAACGATGACACGCGCGGACATACAGAGATCAATAACTGGTTGTGTACTCATGGCAGGTTTCGAATCGCTTGTTCAAGATCATCTGCAATTGCATTGATGAGATCAGTTCCGTCACTGTGATGTTGCATCAGTTGAAGTTGCTGTTGTTCCAGAGAATCAGTAAGTACACCGATTGCTTCTGATTGCGCTTCTGCACGCAGTGATAAGTACTGGTACGCCTCGCGAGCCGACGGAAGAAGAATTGTGTCATCAACACGAGGCACATCAGGGTTGCATTTGTTGACAACGATTGGTGCAAGCGTCATGTGTGATTTTTCCACTAGTTCATCGGCTGCTTCACATGTCTCGGTAACTGGCGTAATGGCTGCAGTCGTCACCAACATCACCTTGCAACGTGCGGCATCACTCAGCATGATGAGCACTTCGTCAGCCTGTTGGCTGATTGGCCCTGAGCCGATGGCTCGCTTCAATTGCACCGGAGCGCGCACCAAATCGAGCGCATGGCCAGCCGCTGGTCCGTCCACAATGATCACGTCATTTGGCCGCTCATTTTCGAAGGCTTTGATGCGCCCAAGAACCAAAAGGTCATCAAGCCCGGGGGCGGTGGTGGCCACCAATTCCATGATTCCCGAGCGTGCTAATTGGCGAGAAATCAGCCCTAACCCTTTAGTAGCAAGGTAATCAGCCAGTGCTCGGCCTGGGCTAACGGTGATCTGTTGAAGCAATTCATGGGGGGTGAGGCCGTTAGCTGGCTCATCCAATGTGATCAGAAGGGTACGAAGCCCACTACGCGCCGAGAGCTGGGCAAGGGAGGCGGCAACGGTCGATTTCCCAACGCCGCCTTTTCCAGCGACAATAAGGACACGCTGTGCCGTGAAAAAAGGGTGTAGTTCCATAACGAAGGAGAGACCATTGAGGGTAGGCGCAAAAAGACGAATCATGTGCGGACTGGCACTTGTTATTGCTGGGCCAGCGCTCAGTTTGATGACAGGCCAGGGTGCAAGCGCCGCTGACAGTGCGAGCACTCTTGCTCCGGTCGACGTAGTGGAAGTCAGCGGACTCATTGACAGCATCGTTGCGGACTCGATAGAGAAGGCACTAGTTAGGTCTCAGAACAATGGCGCACAAGCAGTCATCTTTCAACTGAACACACGAGGCGCTGTTGTAGGTCGTGATCGGATGACCGAAGTTCTTACTGCAATTTCAGAATCAAAAATTCCTGTTGCAATTTGGGTTGGCCCTAGTGGTGCGCGTGCATACGGCTTACCTGCGCAGATGTTGGCAGTTGCTGATGTAACTGCAATGGCTCCTGGCGCACGTATTGGTCGCACCGGAGCAATGTTGTCCGTGAATGGAAATCAACTCACCTTTGGTATGGCTGATGAAACATTGCAGGCGGGTTCTTTAGGTTTTCTCGAGGCTCGCGAACAAAAAGTTCTGAAGTTTTCTACTGACGATCGTGGCGTACCTGTTTTGCGCAACATGTTGTATGCACTCGACGGACTGAACCTTCGATCTGTCGCTCTCGACACAGTGTCTGATGCTTTAGATGCAAAGGGTCAGGTAACGCGTGAAGCAACCACAGTTCGCTTTTTCAAACTTGGCCTAGTGCCTCGCTTGTTACACACAGTTGCAAGCCCACCGTCGGCACTTCTTCTCGTCACTATCGGACTTGCGCTCTTGCTGTTTGAGTTCTTCACTGCTGGTATCGGAATTGCTGCGTTTGTTGGTGCTGTATGTCTGATTCTCGGATGCATGGGTATTGGTGCCTTGTCAATGAGCGGTATCGGCATTGCATTTCTCTTGGCAGCATTTGTGGCATTTGCAATTGACGTGCAAGTAGGTGTTCCACGAGTCTGGACAGGGGTCGGTCTCGTGTCGTACATCATTGGTGCGTTCACCATGTTCAGAGATGTCGACGGAATCACCATGCGACCAGGCTGGTTGTCGTTGTCTGTTTGCATTATCAGTGTCGCGTTATCGTTCATTGTTGGCATGCCTTCAATGGTGCGCACACGCTTTGCGACACCCACGATTGGACGAGAGAATCTTTTGGGAACCATTGGTGTTGCAGTCGGCGCTGTGAACCCGGAGGGAACCGTGTTGGTAGATGGTGCGAAATGGCATGCACGTACTAACCGTGCAACCCCGCTAACCGATAACGCTCCGATGCGAGTTGTTGCTATTGATGGCATCACATTGGAAGTTGAACCACTCGAAGGTGCAGCGAAGGATTATCGCGAAGCTCGGTCAAAAAGCTAAAAATGTTTCTGCTGATCGTTTCGCTAGTCGTGGTACTGCCACTGATTGAGTTGTACATCATTGTTCAGGTGGGTCAGCAAGTGGGTTTGCTGCCGACTATTGCATTACTTATAGCCATTTCGGCGGTCGGTACATCACTAGTTAAGCGTGAAGGCATGCGGGTCTACAAAGATTTCACCGCTGCTATTCAGCGAGGTGAAGAGCCGTCAAAACAAATAGTTCATGGTGTTTGCATCTTGGCCGCTGGTGTTTTCTTATTCGCCCCCGGATTCATTTCAGATGCACTCGCCATGACCCTTCTTTTGCCACCAACACGGGTTATCGCTACCAAGCTGGTGTTACGTAGAAGTCGCGCAAAAATCACAGTGATACGCGCAACACACTCGGGACCTATCGTTGAGACCAAGGGAACACTGGCTACATCTTTTGATGTCATCGATGTTGAACCACGTGAAGGGGAGAACAACTAATGAGCAACGCACCAACAAAGAATGAAGAGCCATTCGACCCCACAACCGTTCCCGTTAAGCCTGCAGCAACAGTTCTGCTCATTCGTGACGCAGTTGCAGGTGGTATCGAAGTCTTTATGTTGCGTCGTACTTTTTCTGCTGCATTTGCCAGCGGAATGTTTGTTTTTCCAGGTGGAAAAGTGGACGATGTCGATGGCATTGAAGAAATTGCTGAGATTTGTGATGGCCTCACAGATGCGCATGCCAGTTCATTGCTAGGCCTTGCAAATGGTGGTCTTGCATATTGGGTTGCATGTATTCGTGAATGTTTCG
>JBIISL010000062.1:0-9679 GCA_044341035.1 Ilumatobacteraceae bacterium
GAGCCATTCCATTCACTCTATGGCAAGTATCGTGGTGAGGTCATGAATCGTCAGCCCTATCTCGAAGCCGTCCGCGACCGAGTCATCGTTTTCGATGGCGCCTTCGGAACTTTTGTACAAGATCTCGACCTTGGTCCAGATGATTTTGGCGGGGAATCGCTCGAGGGCTGCAACGAAATGTTGTGCCTTACACGCCCTGACGTCATTGAGGCCATGCACCGTGCGTTCCTTGATGCAGGTGTCGACGTTATTGAGACCGCAAGCTTCGGAAGTTTCTCCACCGTTCTTGTGGAATACAACATTCCTGAAAAGGCATACGAACTCAATGTGGCCGCAGCAGCAATAGCTCGCCGCGTTGCCGACACATATGAAGCAGACGGTCGTCCTCGCTACGTAGCGGGCAGTATCGGACCAGGCACAAAGTTGCCAAGCCTTGGGCATATTGATTTCGCTACCCTGCGTGATTCCTATGAAGAGCAAGCGCGTGGCCTTCTAGATGGCGGCTCAGATCTCTTTCTCATTGAAACATGTATGGACTTGTTGCAGATCAAGGCCGCAATGCAGGCCTGCCGTCGCGCAATGAAGTCCGTTGGTCGTGAAGTTCCCATTCAGGTGCAAGTCACCATGGAAACAACGGGCCGCATGTTGGTCGGAACCGAAATCGGAGCTGCATACGCCTCACTGCAAGCAATGAAGCCAGATGTCATCGGAATCAACTGTGCAACCGGACCATCCGAAATGCAAGAACACTTGCGCTACCTCAGCGAGCACTCACAGATTCCTATCAGCGTGTTGCCAAATGCCGGATTACCGAGCGTTGTAGATGGAAGAACTCATTACGACCTCACTCCAGAACAACTTGCTGAATTTCATCGTCGTCACGTCGCTGATCTTGGAATCGGCATTGTGGGCGGCTGCTGTGGCACAACACCAGAACATTTACGCCAAGTAGTTGAAGCAGTGCGTGGCGCCACACTTAAGAAGCGTGAACCTGTATTCGAACCAAGTGTGTCGTCGCTGTACTCCCCTGTCACTCTGGAACAAGACAACAGTTTCCTCATCATTGGAGAGCGCACCAACGCAAACGGTTCCAAAGCGTTCCGCGATGCAATGTTGCGCGAAGACTGGGATACCTGCGTCAAGATGGCAACAGAGCAGATCCGCGAAGGTTCACACGTTCTCGACGTCTGCGTTGACTATGTTGGCCACGACGGCACCGTTGACATGAACTCAATTGCTTCTCGTTTTGCTAGTCAAGCAAGCGTTCCTCTCGTTCTTGACTCAACCGAGCCAGAAGTAATGGAAGCCGGCCTTCTGCACACCGGTGGTCGCAGCATTTTGAACTCTGCCAACCTGGAAGACGGTGAAGAACCAGGCAGCCGACTGGATCGCGTTTTTAGTTTGGCTCGTGATTACGGTGCAGCAGTGATTTGTTTGCTCATCGACGAACGTGGTCAGGCACGTGACGTGGAATGGAAAATGGAAGTTGCTCATCGCATTCACAAAATCGCTACTGAGCGTTACGGCCTTTCAGCAAGTGATCTCATCTTTGACGCGTTGACATTCCCCATTGGTACTGGCGACGAAGACCTGCGCAAGGACGGCATTGCCACACTCGAAGCAATCCGCCGCATTAAGGAAGAGATTCCTGGCGCATTCACCACACTTGGTCTCTCAAACGTCAGTTTCGGTCTTAGCCCAGCCACACGCCAGGTGTTGAACAGTGTGTTTTTGCACGAAGCGCGCCAGGTAGGCCTCGATTCTGCAATTGTGCACGCATCAAAAATTCTCCCGCTTGTGCGAATTCCTGAAGAGCAAATCACCGTCTGCCAAGACCTCATTTTTGATCGTCGTAAACCTGATTACGACCCTCTCACCAAGTTGCTCGAAATTTTTGCAGATGTCTCCACAATTGATGCAGTTAAAGAAGACCGCACCGACTGGACCATCGAACAAACTTTGCGCCAACGCATTATCGATGGTGACCGCGAAGGCTTGATCGACGATCTCGATTCTGGTCGCGCACAAGGTCTTGAGCCACTCGACATTATTAATGAGATATTGCTCGACGGTATGCGCGAAGTGGGCGAACTGTTTGGCTCAGGCCGTATGCAGTTGCCATTCGTTTTGCAAAGCGCTGAAACAATGAAAACAGCTGTTGCGCATCTTGAACAGTTCATGGAAAAGACTGGTGAGAGCAGTGCCAAAGGCAAACTGGTTCTTGCCACTGTGAAGGGCGATGTTCATGACATCGGCAAAAACCTGGTCGACATCATTTGCACGAACAACGGTTACGAAGTGCACAACATCGGTATCAAGATCAGTATCAACGAGATGATTGAAAAGGTCAAAGAAGTTGGAGCCGATGCGCTTGGCATGAGTGGCCTGCTCGTAAAGAGCACCATCATCATGCGTGACAACCTCATTGAGCTCAATAACCAAGGCCTCAGCAATATCCCTGTCATCCTTGGTGGTGCGGCGCTCACACGTAGTTACGTAGAGCAAGACCTCCGCAAGATTTACGAAGGTCGCGTGCTGTACGGCAAAGACGCATTCGAAGGTTTGTCCACTCTCGACAAACTGATGGACATCAAAAAGTCAGGTATCGACGACCCAGACTTTGGCCGCAAACTTGGTGAGCGCGTAATCCCACGCCGTGAAAAGGTTGAGGTTGATCCAGCTTCAATTCCAAGTCGCTCTCCAGAAGTTGAAACAGACAACACAGTCTTTATTCCACCATTCCTTGGCACAAAAGTTGTCAAAGGCATCGGCCTTGACGAAATCGCCGAATACATCAACGAAACTGCCTTGTTCCGCAACCAGTGGCAGTACCGCCCTAACGAAGGCGAATCTGACACTGACTTCAAAGATCGCATCCGCCCCATCTTGCGCGCGCAACTCAGCAACGCAAAAGCAAGCGGTGTTCTTGTTCCACAACTCGTGTACGGATACTTCCCTGTCAACAGTGACGGAAATGATCTCGTTGTCTACACGGACGACACACGCACAGTTGAGCGCACGCGCTTTAACTACCCGCGCCAGAAGGTCGCACCATTCATGTGCATCGCAGACTTCTTTCGGTCAGTTGAAAGTGGCGAACCTGACTACGCAGCGTTCCACATTGTCACCATGGGTCAACCAATCAGCGAAGCAGCCGCAGAACTATTCGCAGCTAACAAGTACCAGGATTATCTAGAACTTCACGGAATCGGTGTCGAAATGGCTGAAGCTCTTGCTGAATACTGGCATCATCGCATTCGTACCGAGTGGGGTTTCGTGAATGAAGACGGCCCTTCAGTTGCTGGCTTGTTCCGTCAGCAGTACCGCGGTGGTCGTTACAGCTGGGGTTACCCCGCATGCCCAGACCTAGAAGACAACGCTCGCGTTGCCGAACTACTTGAGGCCGGTCGTATCGGTATCGAAGTTGGCGAAGAGACTGGCTGGCAATATCAACCAGAACAATCCACGTCAGCGATTATTTGTCATCACCCGAAATCAAAGTACTTCGTCGCTCGCGACTAAGCGTGCGGCTCGTTCAGCCTCGTCTCTGCACGATTAGATAGGTCAATGACGAATAAACGATGGACCGCCGAACAGGCA
Source organism: Ilumatobacteraceae bacterium (assembly GCA_044341035.1). Lineage (GTDB taxonomy): Bacteria > Actinomycetota > Acidimicrobiia > Acidimicrobiales > Ilumatobacteraceae > UBA2093. The sequence goes on from JBIISL010000062.1 coordinate 3,601, forward strand.
CACGAGTGGAATAACCGCACGGGGTGGCTAGTTGGATGCAATTTCAGTCCGTCAACTGCTGGCAATCAATTGGAGATGTGGCAATCAGAAACATTTGACATTGAAACCATCAGTAAAGAATTGGGATGGGCCGCTGATATTGGCATGAACGCTATTCGCCTGTATCTCCATGATCTTTTGTTTACTGAATCACCAGAGAACTTTCTTGACCAATTAGACGCTGTTCTCTCTATTGCGCATTCACACGGAATCGGAGTAGTCCCCGTACTCTTCGACGGAGTGTGGAACCCGAAACCACGACTCGGAGTTCAGCGAGAACCCACACCACGGCTTCATAATTCCATGTGGGTGCAAAGTCCTGGTTCTGAAATTTTCTATGACCGTTCCCGTTGGTCAGGTCTACGGGAATACGTGCAGGAAGTCATTACAAGATTCAAAAATGACTCACGTGTTCTTGCGTGGGATCTCTTTAACGAACCAGATCAGGTGGACACTGTCACATTGACACTCGGTTCACGTGATGAAAAAATCAAGACAGCAACTGAGCTTGTATCGCAGGTCTTTGATTGGGCACAAGAGATTTCACCAGCACAACCTTTGACAGTAGGCCTTTGGGAATACAACTCACAGTGGCAGCCTGCAGAAAACTCTTTGAATGCACTGATACTTGATCGCAGTGACATCATTTCTTTTCACTGCTATGAGCCGCGCGAGAAACTAACGGCGGTTATCGAATCGCTCAAGACATATGGGCGACCATTGCTGTGTACGGAGTGGTTGGCCCGTACCGCCGGTTCAACAGTTGACCTTTTGGAAGTCTTTGCTGAACAGAGTGTGGGTGCTATCAACTGGGGGTTAGTTGACGGGAGAACTCAGACGCGTTTTCCATGGCGGTCTTGGACAGAGCCAGTCACCGATGAAGAGCCATGGTTCCACGAACTGCTTCACCGAGATGGTTCGCCATACGACAGTGAGGAAACCGAAATATTTCGTCGCGTCACCGCATTACATGCATAGTTTCTTTTTCGTTCTTATCCGAAGTGAAATCAACTAGTTACCCATCAGTAATTTCATCTGGAAATTGGGGTCAAATTTCTCTGCTAGTTTTCGCCGATGACTTTAGATATCTCGTGCGCGTTTGCCACATCCATGTCCACACCAGACCACATCGTCACTGCTGAAAAGCTTGGCTACACACGGGCTTGGCTGTATGACTCACCTGCCCTATACCCCGACGTATGGGTGCAACTGTGCCGCGCCGCAGAACGCACATCCACCATTGGTCTCGGGCCCGGAGTTCTTATTCCTAGCTTGCGTCATCCCATGGTCACAGCTGCCGCTATTGGCACATTGACTGAAATCGCCGGCATGAATCGGGTACACGTTGGCGTTGGCACCGGATTCACTGGTCGCTTTACTCTCGGACAAAAGCCAAACAAGTGGGCAACGGTTGTTCATTATGTTGAAACTGTTCAGGCGCTATTACGTGGTGACATCGTCGAATGGGAAGGCGCAAAGATTCAGATGATGCACCCAGACGGCTACTCAACACCTCGTCCTATTCGTGTTCCGTTTGTACTCGGTGCCGCTGGCCCAAAGGGCTTCAAAGCTGCTCACGACGTTGCTGATGGCGTGTTTGTAGCTGGCGCAGACCCGCAACCAAATTTTGACTGGCAAGTAATGCTGCACGTTGGCACTGTTCTTGATGACAACGAATCGCCGGGCTCCGAGCGTGCCATCGATGCCGGAGGCCACGGAGCTGCTGTGTACTACCACTTCTTTGATGAGAATGGTCTCGGAGTAGAACAACTTCCTGGCGGAGCTGAATGGAAAGCTGCGTACGCAAACGTTGAACCGTCTGTTCGTCATCTTGCTATTCATGATCTTCACATGATCGGAGTGAACAAGCTTGATAAACCACTGATTACTGGTGAAGTAATGCAATCAATGGGCGCTGCATATAGCCCTGCCAGATTGCGAGAAGCTCTCCATGAGTTCGAGGAAATGGGCGTAACAGAACTTGCGTACCAGCCAGCTGGTCCAGACATTACGCGTGAACTCGAGAAGTTCATTTCTGCAGCCCACGGCTAGTTGCAACAACTAGTGGGGTTGCGTTTTATTCCACGTCGCAGCTAAAAGTGCGTAGTGTCCGTTGAGCGCAATGAGTTCGTCGTGTGTGCCGATCTCTGAAATATGAGCATCAGCAACCACGGCGATCTTGTCGGCACGCTGCACGGTAGATAAACGATGAGCCACGACAATGACGCTGCGGTTAATCATGAGTTTTTCAAGAGCTGCTTCCACCAACATCTCTGTACCCGGATCAAGGTTGGACGTTGCTTCATCAAGCACTAACACTGCTGGGTCGATGAGGGCTGCGCGCGAAAGTGCAACTAGTTGACGCTCGCCGGCCGACAACCGAGAACCGCGCTCACGCACTTCGGTGTCTAAGCCTTCTGGCAACGCTTCAAAGCGTTCGCGAAGCCCAATTTTGTCAAGCGCAATAAGAAGTTCATCCTCGGTGGCATCTGGCTTTGCAATGCGTAGGTTGTCACGAATCGTGCCGTCAAACAAGAAACCTTCTTGTGGAATAACAACAATGCGATTACGCAAGTCATCCATTGATGCACGACGAAGGTCTACCCCGCCAAACGACACCGTGCCTAATTGAGCGTCGTACAAACGGGCCATCAACTTTGCCAGGGTTGATTTGCCGGCCCCTGTAGGCCCAACAAGAGCCAGACGGGTGCCCGCAGTGAGTGTCAGCGAAACATTCTCTAGTGCAGGCTGCACAGCACCCGCATACGAGAACGTGATGTTGTCCACAACTACATCGCCAACTGCAGGCAAAGAAATGGGGTTAGGAGATTCGTCGACATCAGGAACTGCATCGATGATTGCAAACAATTTGTGTAGAGATGCCGCAGATGACTGCAATGTGTTGTACAACTGCGACAACTGCTGCACGGGGTCAAACAAACTGGCTAGAAGAAGAACGAACGCGACAACCGTGCCCAGAGAGACCGAGCCGTTGTGCACCAACAGTCCACCAAACCCCACGATGAGAGCGGAAGACCCAATACCAGCAAACTCAATGAGTCCGAAGTACCAGGTACTTACCTTAACGCTATGAATATGACTGCGAAACAGGGCCCTGTTTGATTCTTCAAAACGTCGAATCTGTTCGCCTTCTCGTGCGTATGCCTGAATTACGCGGACACCCGTGATTCCCTCTTGAAGAGCAGACAAGTTGGCGCCTACTTTGTCTCGCACTTCCAGATACGCCTTGTTTGCATCACGTTGAAACTTGATAGAGGCAAGGATGAGGAAAGGAAATACAAGAAGCGAAATTAATGTCAGTTGCCATGACAAACTCATCAACAGGAAAAAGGCGAAGAACAGCAGCAGGAACGCGGAGAGGAACTGCATAAGTCCCCACTGCACGAGTTCAGCCATTGATTCAATATCGGCTGTCATGCGGGCTACAAGGACTCCGGCCTTTTCACGATCAAAGAAAGCCATTGATTGCTTTTGCATCTGTGAGAAAACACGAATACGTATGAGTCGCAGAAATCCTTCGCCCGCAGAGTTCAGCGCAACATATTGCCAACGCCCGACGACATACGCAATGATGACCACCACAATGTAAGCAATGACAGTCATGTTTAGCGCTCGGCCGTCTTTTACGCGAATACCCGAGTCAATTCCATGTCGAACCAGCACAGGACCAGCCAAGGTGCACAACACCGTGATGATGACAAGCAGCAAGGCCAATCCGGCTTGCTTACGGAATTCGCCGGCCATCTGAAAACTGCGTTTCAACACCACACGCGTTTGGGTGCGGTCTAGCTTCTGATCCTCTTCAGTCCCTCTGCCGGCTCCTCCGCCACCACCACGTCCACTTGCAAACATTGTTACTCAATCACCTTGGTAGTCATGGCAGCAAGGACACTGCGGTATTTTTCGTTTATCTCCAACAACTCATGATGAGAACCACTCGCAGAAATACGACCGTCATCAAGCAGCACAACACGATCTGCCAATTCAATGGTGGCAGGCCGGTGCGCAATGACCAATGTGGTTCGACCGCGCATCACAGTTGAAAGAGCATCGCGAATCTCGTGTTCCTTTGTTGGGTCTACAGCCGACGTGGCATCGTCAAGCACCAACACCCGCGGGTCAGCAACAATTGCGCGCGCGATAGCAATGCGCTGACGTTGGCCACCTGACAGTGAATAGCCCCGCTCACCTAACGAAGTGTCATATTTATCTGGCAACTGCATGATGAAATCATGAGCACCGGCAAGTTTGGCTGCACGCTGCACGACTGAAAAATCGATTTCTGGTTTAGCGAAAGCAATGTTGGCAGAAACCGTGTCGTGGAACAACAGAGTGTCTTCAAAGACCACACCAACCGAATGTCGAAGGTCTGGGAGCCGTAGTTGACGCAAATCAATTCCATCAAGCAAGATGGCACCCGCTTGCGGATCATAGAAACGCAGCAGCAATCGAGCAATCGTAGATTTTCCTGAACCAGTTGCGCCCACAATCGCCACAGATTCACCGGGCGCTACAGAAAAATTAAAACCTTCTAGAACACGAATGTCGGTATGGCCAATCTCGTACCCGAAACGAACATTTTCAAATGTGACAGCACCGACAGGTTGTGCAACGGCAGCTTGTGGCAGGCGTACAGGGTGTATCGGGTCAGCAATTGCTGGCACAACTGCCAGAATTTCATGGATACGCACTAACGCTGACGCTGCGCGTTGCCCGAACGCTACGGTCATACCGATATTTCGCATAGGCCAAATCAACATGGTGAGATACGTGTTGAACGCAACAAGGCCACCAAGTGTCATGTCGCCGTTGATGACTCGGTGACCACCAAGTCCGAGTACGGCTACTAATCCGAGCCCGGGAAGTAGATCAATTGCCGGAAGGAATCGGCTGCGAATTCGCGCAGCTTTCATTGATTCGCGACGAATGTCATCAGCCTCGACTTCTAACTTCGCTTGCTGGACCCCTTCAGCACCGAACCCCTTGATGACGCGGATACCAGAAACTGATTCTTCGACAACGTTTGCCAACTGAGCTTGCTCTTGTTGGACAGCCAAAACAGAAGGGTGAATCTTGTGGGAAAACGAACGGGCGGAAACATTGATAAATGGCAAGGGGGCGAGCGCCACTGCTGCAAGTAGCGGATCAGAGAAGAACAACACCGCAACAACGCCAAAAACCATGGTTACTTGCGACGCGAAAATGGGAATGTTGACAACAAACCCTTGTACCTGAAGCAAGTCACTTGATGCACGACTCATCAGTTGTCCTGTTTGTGTTTTGTCGTGAAACCCCACGTGCAAGCCCTGGATTTGAGCGAACAGGCGCTCGCGAAGAACTGTCTCTGTTAGTCGACTCTCACGAAATGCGATGTATCGACGCCATCCGGCAAACACTCCGGCAACTAAGGCGGCAACGAGGATTAGCGATGTCCACAACAACAGCGAACCGTTCTTGCTGATTCCTTTGTCAATTGCAAATCGCGTCAATTGCGGAACAGCCATCTTGCCGACTGACCACGACAGGCCAACGGCAACACCGCCGAGAAGTCCGCGACGTTGGGCAACCAAGGTCTCGCGGAGTAGTTTCCAGCCTTCTTTCGTTGCGCCTTTAGGGGGTTGTTCTGACATTTGCTGGGGTGAAGTTACTTGTGTGCTGATGGGGACAATGAACGAACAGCATCCCAATGCTTTAATTCGGGATCAAAAGGCATGATGGCAAGAGTTGACGTGGTGACACCATTGTCAAAGTACTGACGAATGCGATCACGGCAATACTCCGGTGACCCATGAATAATCAGCGCATCAACAACTTCATCTGGAATTGCTGCGAGAGCCGCTTTACGGTCGCCTGCTTTCCAGTTGTCCCACATGCCCTTCAAAAGATCACCACGGCCCAGCCATGCGTGGAAATCGGCATAGACAGGCACGTTGAGGTAGGCAGCAATTGCAAAACGAGCCATTGAGCGCACTGCTTCAGTATTTGTAGAAGGGCACACAAAAATGCGCGCAACGATTTC
>JBIISL010000063.1:0-9477 GCA_044341035.1 Ilumatobacteraceae bacterium
AACATTGACCCAGATTGAAGAGAAGTCTTCGGTGTTGTTTGCAATGTCGCGCACTGCTTCCATGGTGACGGGCATGAATGCACGGCCATAGCGTTCGGTTGAACCGACGGGGCATTGTTCGCGCACGCTGTTCCAGATGTCGATTGCGTTTTCGCCCCAACCGTCATCAAGCCAGTCCCAGTCATTCACCCAGTCTTTAACTGGAGTTGATTCGATTTTGTCGTCTGATCCGTATGCCATGGCAATTCCCGTTGATAGAGGTTCGGGCCTAAGAATACTCAGGAATATAGGGGCGAGCGACTTGGACGCAGGTCTAAGTGGCAAGAACTAAAGAGGCGTCACCGTTGCGTGATGCTGTGGCGACAACTGCAGCGGATTCTGCAGGCACCGCAATGGTGATGCCGTTGGTGGGCGATACTTCTATTACAAGGGCACCTGCTGTGATAACTGTGTCTGCGCTAACAACATCAACATGGTCGCCGGCAATGACTGTTGGCGCTACAAGATCGGTAGGCATGGCTACCCCTCGCCAGCCAGATGGAATCTGAAAACGGGCGTTATCGCGAAGAATCATGGAAGCAGATATTGCGGTACTGGACGACAATGCAATTCGCATGCGCGCATTGGTGGGAATTTCTGTGAGCGCATCAGGTGGCTGAATTGCTAGTGGCAGTGCAACACGATGTGTGTTTGCATGTGTGAGTTCTTCACCTGCTGCAACGTTGTCTGACGTAACCAAGATGGAAACTTGCGATGCCCATTGATGTTGTGTGGCACGTGTTGAATGCACTGTGCGTGCCACAAGAAAACCAATGACGACAGACACGACGAGAACTGCAATGAGTTGCGCACGACGCTGGATTTGCAACGCACGAATAAGTGCATTGTGGAGTGTGGTGAATTGTGCGAGTGCGACGCGCAGAAAAATAGTGAGTGATTTCATAGGAACCCTTTCAGGTACCTATGTGTGCACTACCTAGTCAGAAGAGGAAGACGAAGGTGTAGGCGTGGCTGCTGGGGCAGGAGCTGCGGCACTAGATGACGAATCGCCAGACGAACTAGGTGCAGGAGTGCTGCCGGATTTGCCGCTATCTGTTTTGTAGAAGCCGCCACCTTTGAAGGTGATGCCGACAGGAAGGAAGACTTTTTTGACAGGACGCATGGTGCCGTCGACCGGATGCTGGGCCTGCGTGAGCGAATCTTCAGAGAAATCTTGGAAAATCTCGACTGTTTCGCCTGTTTCAACGAATTTATAAACGTATGTGGGCATTGGGGTCTCCGGGGGTGGCACTCAGGTCCATCGAGTGCTTAATGGTATCTAGCTAGCGTGGGATTCCATGAGATCGCGTACCGCTGTTATTCCTGCCGCGGGCCTCGGAACCCGTTTCTATCCGGTCACGAAGGCCGTGCCGAAGGAATTGTTGCCAATCGTGGATGTGCCAGTTCTGCAGCTGGTGATGGACGAAGCCATATCGGCGGGGGCCGAACACATTGTGTTGGTGTCTCATGTGTCTAAGACTCCGGTTGAGGCGTACGTTGCGCCGTCGGCTTCTGTGATTGAGAAGGTGCGGGCCAGTGGGCGCGAGGATCTTGCGAACCGGTTGGCGCGTATTGGCACAGACGTACGCGTGAGTGTGGTGTACCAAGATGCGCCGCGCGGTCTTGGACATGCTGTGGGGTGCGCGCACAGTGCAGTTGGTGATGAACCGTTCTCTGTGTTGTTACCAGACGAAATTATGGGTGATGCAACATTGTTGAACGCATTGGTTGATTCGTGTGAGAAAAAAGGTGTGGGTGCTGTTGGCCTGATGCGTGTGCCAATGGAACAGGTATCTGCATATGGTGTTATCACGCCGTCTGCTTCGTCGCCTGACGAAGGGCCGTACGACATTGTTGATGTGGTGGAAAAACCTGCGCAAGCAGATGCGCCGAGCAACTTGATCATTATTGGTCGGTATGTGTTGACGCCTGATGTGTTTGAAGCGATTGACGCACTGAAGCCACATGCCAACGGGGAACTGCAACTGACGGATGCGTTGCGTGCGCAATCGTTACGTTCGCCCTTAACCGGCATGTTGAACCGTTCGCAGCGATGGGATACGGGTACGCCAATGGGTTGGCTGACTGCTGTTGTGGATATTGCATTGACGCGACCTGACATTGAGCCAGGGTTTCGCGCGTGGCTAACGCAGCGCCTCGGCGACTAATTATCGTGGTTGCGACGAAACGTGTTGTGTTCGTCGAGAACTAAACCGAATTCATCAACTGTGGCTGCGTGTTGATCACCGGTAAGCAACGACGTGTATTCCCATGAATGTTCGTCATGGCGTGTGTAGCGCTGCGGAGTCTTTACAACACCAAGAGTGTCAACATTGATAGTGATGACCTGTAGATCAGCTGTGTGGCCAACTTGTAACGGTAAGCGATGCGTGATGATGGAATTCGTAAATGGTGTGCCCGCGAAATCGATATCAACACAGCCGTCAAGTTCGGTGCGGTGTTCGCCATTCATCTCACCCCACTGGCCATGACCATCTGTTGCAAGCCACAAGTCGGGTTCTGGTAAATCACGGAACAACAACATCTGTTGCACCACCCATAAAGCAGACATACGCACGACTGCCACTGCTTTGTCAGCGTGCAAACCTATTTCTGCGGTCCAGCCTTCGTTTTCCCATCGCAGTTCAACTGAACTTCCGGGCGAGCCATCCCACCTGGTCCATGCGGCCTGGTGCCCTGAAGCAGACGGGGCCTTGTACAACGACATGTAATAGGTATATCGCAGGAATGGACTGAAAAGTGGTGGGTGGCTTCGTTCACAGGTACCGTTTCGCTCATGACTCCACTGCACGACGTTCGCGCCATGGTGCTGGCACGTTGCGCGGTTGCCACCCCTGTGCGTGTGGCGCGAGCAGATGCTGCGAATTGCATAGTGGCGCAAGACGTTGTGTCGACTGAGCAGGTGCCGCCGTTTGCGAATACTGCGGTTGATGGCTATGCCGTGCGATCAGCAGATGTTGCGAAGGTTCCGGTTGAGTTACGCGTGATTGGCGAACTTGCTGCTGGTGCGGCACCGACTATTTCTGTAACTGCTGGTACTGCGATTCGCATTATGACAGGCGCGCCGATTCCTGATGGTTGCGACGCCATTGTGATGGTGGAAGACACTGAACGCGTTGGCACAGACAGCGTGAACATTCTGAAGTCAGTTCCGGTTGGCGCTGCGATTCGTGCAGCAGGTTCTGATGTGGCGGTGGGTGCCACTGTAGTTACCGCCGGCATGCGAGTGACGCCGATGATTGAAGGTGTATTGGCCAGCATAAATGCAACGCATGTTGTGGTGTACCCGCGCGTGAAGGTGGGAGTCATCTCAACTGGTGATGAATTAGTAGACGATGGTTCGCCACTTGCAATGGGACAGATTCGTGAATCAAATAGAACCATGCTTCTGCGCATTGTGGAAGAAGCTGGTGCAACAGCAATTGATCTTGGCATTATTCGCGACAATGAAGATGAACTGGAAGCAGCATTGCATAGCGCAGTGAGTACTGGTGGGTGTGATGCGCTTGTAACAAGTGGTGGCGTCAGCATGGGTGACTACGACATTGTGAAAGCGGTGTTGTCACGCATTGCAGATATGAACTGGGTGCAAGTAGCCATGAAGCCCGCAAAGCCTTTTGCTTTTGGCACACTTCAGAATCCAGCCGGAGTGCAGATTCCAATTTTCGGCTTACCCGGAAACCCTGTGTCGTCGTTGGTGAGTTTTGAACTTCTTGCACGACCAGCGCTTCGCACCATGATGGGTTTTGGTGCTGCAGCGCACAGACCTGACGTGTTGGCAATTACGGATGATGCAGTGAAGCGTCAGCCCGATGGCAAGTTGCATTTTGATCGAGTGCACGCGTCGTGGGGTTCTGATGGCCGAGTACATGTCAGTCGCAAGAGCGAACAGGGAAGCCATCAGTTGGCCTCAACGGCTGTTGCGAACGCACTGATGGTGGTGCCAGACGGCAATGGGTTGTCAGCAGGGGACGATGTGATGGTTACGTTCCTTGGTGCTGATGCTGGGCCAACGGCTGCCAAGTAGTCACAAGTTGATTACTGCGTAGGATTGCCCCATGGATCTTGTTGACAGCTTTGGGCGAGTGGTGCGTGACCTACGTATCTCTGTCACCGACCGCTGCAATTTCCGCTGTACGTATTGCATGCCTGCTGAAGGCATGACCTGGCTAGACCGTTCTGAAGTATTGACATACGAAGAGATCGAACGTGTCGCACGAATTTGTGTTGAGAAGTTCGGTGTCGACAGTTTGCGTTTGACCGGAGGGGAACCAACAGTGCGTGCACATTTGCCACAACTGATTGCAAAGCTCGCAGCGTTGCGACTGCCTGACGGTTCGAAGCCCGATATTGCTCTCACAACTAACGGTGCAACCTTGCGCAACATTGCAGTTGAATTGCGAGATGCCGGCCTTGATCGCATCAATGTAAGTCTTGACAGCCTGAAGCCAGAGCGTTTCTTTGCCATGACACGTCGTGATGAACTGCATAACGTTCTTGCTGGAATCGCAGAAGCGCAAGTAGCAGGGTTTTCACCCATGAAGGTGAACGCAGTTGTTGAACGTGGTGCTAATGACGACGAGATTCTTGACTTGGTTCGTTATGGCCGCGACAACAATGTTGAAGTGCGCTTTATTGAGTTCATGCCACTCGATGCCACCAATGAATGGGAACGCAACAAGGTTGTTAGCCAAGATGAAATCGTTGCCACCATCGCCGCAGAGTTTCCACTGGAACTAATGCCGGCTCGTGGTGCTGCACCGGCAGACCGTTGGCGTTTCCTTGATGGCAAGGGAACAGTTGGCGTGATTCCTAGTGTCACGCATCCGTTCTGTGGTGATTGTGATCGCGTTCGACTTACGTCTGACGGGCAATTCCGTACGTGCTTGTTTGCCACTGATGAATCCGACATTCGCACATTGTTGCGCAATGGCGGCACTGATGCAGAAATTGCTGAGCTGATTCAAGTTGCTGTCGGAGCCAAATGGGCCGGACACCAAATCAACCAAGTGAATTTCATTCGACCGAATCGGTCAATGAGTCAAATAGGTGGGTAACCCCATGTCGCACGACCCCACTGGCGAACTAGCAAACATTCGAGTACTCGTTGAAATTGATGGCCCTGTTGCCACGTTGACGTTGAACCGACCAGATAAACGCAATGCAATCAACATGGGCATGTGGGCAAGTATTGATGCTCAAGTCAGTGCGTTGACAGCTAATCCTGATATTCGAATTCTTGTGGTGCGTGGTAGCGGAGAACACTTCTGCGCAGGCGCTGACATTACGGAACTTACGAACGGCCCTGGTGGCGAATATGCGCGCATTAACTGGGCAGCAGAAGAAGCATTAGCTAACTTTCCTGGCCCAACCATTGCTGTTATTCGCGGTAACTGCGTAGGTGGCGGAGTTTCTATTGCTACAGCGTGCGATCTGCGCATCAGTAGCGATGATGCAGTGTTTGGCATTACGCCTGCCAAGTTGGGCATTGTGTACCCCACCAATGCGTTAGAGCGTGCAGTGCGAGTGATTGGTGGGTCGGCTGCAAAGCATCTGATGTTTACGGGCGAATTGATTGATGCACCGCGTGCATTGCGTATTGGTCTTATTGACGAGTTGCTCACCGTTGCGGCGCTCGATGCGCGTGTAGACGAACTTGTTGCTGTTCTGCTTGAGCGTTCTTCACTGACGCAAGTAGCAACAAAAGCCATGATTGATGAAGTGGTGCGCGAAGGCAAAGTTAAGCCAAAGACCACATTGCACTGGGAAACCGAAATGGATAAAAGCGGCGAGGTACGCGAAGGCGTTGCTGCGTTCTTAGCGAAACGACCAGTGCGCTGGCCGTGGCGTCGTCACTAGTTCTGCAACTGCAGAATTGCTTCAAAGCCACCCAGAACATCACTGACATCGCGAAAGCCATTTGCACGTAACACACTTGCAGCAATTGATGATCTGTATCCGCCGGCGCAATAGACAACGGTGGGAACAAGAGGATCCAGTTCAGAGAGGCGTTTACGCAACTGTGACACGGGGATGTTCGATGCTTCAGGTAAGTGATTGATTGCGTACTCGCCGTCTCCACGTACGTCGACTACTTGCAATGTGGTGACTTCTTTGCGTCGTTGAGCGAACTCATGAGCAGTAAGCCGTGATGCGCGACCAACTTCACTAGGAACATCAGCCAAATTGTCGGCAATGAATGAGCCGACAACACGGTCGTACCCAATGCGAGCCAGGCGAACTTTTGCTTCAAGTTCCATTCCGGCATCAGTGATGATGACGATGTCTTCTTCTGGTCTGATTACAGACCCTGCGTACTCGGCGTATCGGCCTGCAAGCCCAACGTTGACAGAGCCGTATAAATGGCCGGCTGCGAAGAACTGTGATTCACGAGTATCGATGATTTGTAATCCCTTATCGCGTGCATCGAGTAGTTGAGTAATAGTTAACGCAGTAGGTGGGACATGCTCTTCAAGAGTGTCGCGGTCCTTTTGGTTCAATACGGCGTCGTAGATGAAATAGCCAGGAGCCTCTGGTTGGCCTTCAGTAACCGCTGCAACAAACAAATCAGCGTCAGTGAATTGCAATGCGTAGTTATCGCGACGTTGTACACCCATGGTGGATGAAGTCTCTGTTGACAAGTTCTTCCCGCAAGCACTGCCTGCACCGTGGGCAGGAAAGACACGGGTGGGATCTGGCAATGTCAGCAGTTTGTTCTGAATTGAAGCGAACAACATATGGCCAAGTTCATCTGCGGTTTTGCCGACACTGACCAAGAGGTCTGGGCGACCAACATCACCAATGAACAATGTGTCACCTGTCAGTGCGCCGTAGGGGACTGCATCGCCGTCATGTTCATACACAACGTATGACGCAGACTCTGGGGTATGACCAGGAGTAAGGCGAGTTTCAATGACTACGTCGCCAAGAACAATGCGTTCACCATCTGCAAGCAGGTGAGCGGCAAATTGTGGCCGAGCTTCTGCGCCATAGCAAATAGTGGCACCAGTGGCTTTGGCAAGTTCAAGATGACCGGACAAGAAGTCAGCATGAAAATGTGTTTCAAGAACATGGGTGATTGTGAGATTCAGTTCGCGTGCACGATCAAGGTATTGAGCAATGTCACGTTGCGGGTCTACGACGACTGCCTTGCCAGTGGATTGATCGCCTACGAGATACGAAGCGTGGGAGAGGCATTCAAGATAAAATTGTTCAAAGATCATGGGGTTCTCTTTCTGGGATACCTCCATGATACCCTAAGGGGTATAACTTTCGTCTGAAGGAGACTCCGGTGAAGATTGAACAAGATGTTCTTGATGGTTTACAGAAGCGCCTTGCCCGTATTGAGGGCCAGGTCCGTGCCGTGCGCACAATGATTGAGGATGGTCGTGAATGCCGCGACATCATCACGCAGGTGTCTGCTGCCAGTACGGCGCTTGACCAAGTGGGATTCCGTTTGTTGTCTGCCGGCCTTCAGCAGTGTTTGCAAGACCCGAAACAAGCCAAGCGAGATGGCTTTGATCTTGAAGAAGTAGAGAAACTGTTTCTCAAATTGGCGTAGTGCACGCCAATTGGTGTGCTGTTAGTTGAGCGACGCCACCATAAAGGTGACAAGTACGCCAAGGATGCCAATGCCGTAGGTGAGAGAAATACCAATCATCCATTTGGTGTTGGTCTCAATCTTCTGAGCAAGCGTGTCGATTCGGTCGTCGAGTCTTTCTTCGAGTCGGTCTATACGGACTTCGAGCTTGTCAAACCGTTGCTCGAGCCTGTTAAGCCTGATCTCAATTCGATCGATATCGCCCGTGCGAGCCACGTCGTACCATCCGCCTGGTGGCAAGTGTTCCATCAATGTGTTAGCCACTGCTTCTCCGACGTGAGTTCGTAATCCGGAAAGCATGTCTAACCGGGCTGTCTCGCTAATTGCCATAGTAAATCCTTTCTAGGATCTGTCAAATGCGATGTGTGCGGGAGTGCAATATTTCGGCATAACCTGACCACATGAGCGAGCCAACTTTTAGCCATCTCAATGAATTAGGCCAGGCTCACATGGTGAATGTGGGCGGCAAGGACATCACTAGTCGTCGGGCAGTTGCTCGGTGCAACGTGCAGATGTTGCCTGCCACGTCAGCTGCCATTGCGTCGTCATCGTTGCCGAAAGGCGATGTCATTGCTACTGCCCGCATCGCTGGCATTCAGGCGGCGAAAAAGACAAGCGATCTGATTCCGCTCTGCCACCCGCTGATGTTGAGCGCAGTCACCGTGAACATTTCTGTCGGTGAGGGAGTTGTCTCCATCGAAGCCATTGTCGAAACATCTGGGCAGACCGGCGTCGAGATGGAAGCACTCACCGCGTGTTCGGTTGCAGCTCTCACCATCTATGACATGTGCAAGAGCGCAGATAAAACCATGGTGATTGGTGAACTAGCCCTGTGGGAGAAGTCGGGCGGACGCTCTGGCACCTTCCAGCGCCCCGAATAAAGTCTGATTTCCTTCTGTGAAAAGTGTCCTAATGGGTCATTTTCAGCCGTTTTTAAGCCAAAAAAGCCCTTTTTGATGCCTGATAAGGCGCCGTGCGTCGCAGGGATGACAAATTCTCACTAGGCTCTGAGAAGTGTCTTAGGACGCCCTTAGTCAATGCCTCCAGCATCGGCTCGCGATCACGGTCGACTATTTCTATTCCCTAATCAAGGTGATTAATTCGTACATGAGTCAACTAGTTCTTCTTATCGTCGGCGCAATGTGGATGGCAGTGTTGCTACCTCCACTTCTTCGCTCACGTTTTGATGGCGGTGCTGTGTCGTCTGTGTCAGATTTTCGTCGTCAGTTGCACACTCTGCAACGGTCGCAGGCCCCAGGTACTCAGTCGCCAATGCGCGCCATGGCTCGACCATTGGCTTCAGCGCCTCGGTTGGCTCCTCCAATGTCTCGTCCTGCGCCTCAAGGCCCACGGTTGATTGCTAGCGATGGCGTTCTTGCCGCCGAGCCTCGCCACCGCCGCACCCACCACACGGCTGAGTTGCCACGTACACATTTCGCTGCCGAAACCGCATTCATGTCTTCTCGTGAAGTGGTGCGCCGTCGACGCGTCAATGTGCTGTACGGAATGGTGGCAGCAAACGCCATCTCGCTATTCCTTGGTCTCACCACTGGCAGTACCGCAATGCTGTACGCCTTCACGGTTGCCTTCTTGTCCCTTGCTGCCTACTGCTACGTCCTCGTGCAGATTCGCAATCAGGAATATCTGCGCCGTTATTACGGCCAACGCCACGCCGCGTAATTATCGTCGTGTCCTGAACGGACTGTGACGCTTGGCGCATGCGCCTCTAGACTTTCCACTTCGTACCTACACGGGGGATTTTCTCATGGCACTTTCATGGACAGAAGCACAACAGCAGATCATGGCTCCAGGGTCTG
>JBIISL010000064.1:0-9440 GCA_044341035.1 Ilumatobacteraceae bacterium
GCTTGCCCTGATATTCGAAAAGGTCCATGAGTTACTCCCTATTGTCGAGTTCTTCTTCAAGCCATTGACAAATCACTTTGAGTGATGAACCAGGGCCAAAAATATTTCCTACGCCTTGCTCGCGTAATGCGCGCGCATCTGCATCGGGAATCACGCCGCCGCCAAAAATGAGGATGTCAGCCATGTCGCGATTTTTGAGTTCCTCGACTGTTCTCGGAAACAATGTGAGGTGCGCGCCGGAGAGAAGTGACAGGCCTACAGCGTCGGCGTCTTCTTGCATTGCGGTTTCTGCAATCTGCTCTGGAGTCTGGTGGAGACCCGTGTAAATGACCTCGAACCCATGGTCGCGAAGGGCACGGGTAATGACCTTTGCCCCACGGTCATGGCCATCTAGGCCTGGCTTGGCTACTACTACTCGATACGGGCGCTTCACAGAAGGTAAACCCTACGCCGTACAGGGGTTTGGATACCAACCCGCCAGAATAGAGATATGGCTATTCCTCGTTTCCGCAGTCCCCTTGCTCGCGCTGTTATGCCCGTCCTTGGTGGCATCGCATTTTTTGCCCTGTTCTTTGGCGGATTATGGCTGGTTGCAACTGTCATCAATGACCGGGCTGAACCAGGCTCAGAAATCGGGAACAGGGTCTTTGAAGTGGGCAAAGTTGCCTCGATGGCAAAAGCCGTGGCGGCCGATGGACCATTGCTGTTGCCTGATTTGAAGAGCCCCGATGGCGCGCGGTCAATCGTTCTTGACCATGTTGGTTCAGACCCCGCCACCGGCTGGCAGGTGTACTACGGATTCCCTGCCGATCGTGATGCAAGTTGTCTTGTCACTCATGTTCAAGGCAGTCGCACATTTACTGATTGCGAAAACCGAACCATTGAGGTGACACAACTAATGGCACCGCCTGAAGTACGGCCGATTGTAGAAAACAGAAAAACTCTCTACATCGATTTGCGCGGGTTGACGGCAAGCGCCACCACCGTGCCGTAATTATTTTACGGGAACTGAATCAATGAGCCGAATGGCAAATTCTTCAGCATGTTCGGCCAAATGACCACGTTGTAAAGCAAGTCCGCCAACAACTTCTGCGCCACGCATTTCTAATTCACGTGTCATGACATCAAGAGATTTTCCCGGGTTCAATGCATACGTGCAAAACGCGACTGCTTGCTTGCCTGCCATTGCTGGAAGATGTCGCAACCGGTCAATTGCCCATGGTGCTTGTCCAACAACAAATAGTCCGTGAACCCACGTACCGACGATGACGGTGTCTGCATCTTGAATTGACGCATGATTCGGATCTTTCATCGAAGAGATACCGGTGATTGACCAGTTCTCTTGCTGCAGATTGGCCGCGATGAGTTCGCCTGCCTTCCACGTATTGCCAGTAAGACTTTCGATAAGGATTGCTGCCTTCATGACATCATTTCTACTACTGGAAGCCCTTGGAAAAGAACTTCATCAGAGTTTTGTCAGTGGGGCCCATGCGAGAGCAAGGTGTTTGGTGCCCTTATCTCGAAAGCGGACCGTGACTTCTGTTTTGTCTCCGGTTCCTTTGATCTCAATAACAACACCCTCGCCAAATACTGCGTGCATCACATCGTCTCCGGGCCGCAGGCCAACAAGATGATCGGTATTGCGCGGTTCAGCTGCGGGGCGAACTGCTCTTTCCGCACGACGACCATATGAGCGACCAAACGAATCATCGTCGTCATCATTGCGGCGTTTGTATGCAGGCAGTTCTGCATCGTTCCAATCGTTTGTCGTGCGGCCAAACACTCGCCCATGGTCAGAACCCGAATCAACATTGCCCTGGCGATCAAACAATTCCGCTGGGACTTCAGCCAAGAACCGCGACGGCGGGTTGTACTGCGATTGTCCGAACAACATGCGCTGCCATGCGTGCGACACCAACAGCCGTTCGCGGGCGCGCGTAAGCCCTACATATGCAAGGCGGCGTTCTTCTTCTAATTCTGCTGGGTCGAGCAATGCACGATTGTGAGGGAAAATTCCTTCTTCACAACCCACTAAGAAAACAACCGGATATTCAAGACCTTTTGCGGAATGCAGCGTCATGAGAACAATGTGGTTTTCAGCATCAAGATCATCAGTATCTGCAACAAGTGCAACTTGTTCAAGGAACTCTTCCACCTGAGTGAATTCTGCAGCAGAACCAATGAGTTCGGAGATGTTCTCAAGACGCCCTGCGGCTTCTACCGTTGCTTCTTGTTCCAGTTCCGTGATGTAACCGCTGTTGTTCATTGCAACTTCCAACAATGCAGAAGGCCCATCAGCAAGAGCTGCATTCATCTCATCTACCAACGTGACAAACAATGCGATTCCCTTAATAGCTCCACCCGAAACGCCCGCCTCACTTGCGCGTCGCATAGCATCAATAAACGAAATGTCGTTAGCCGTTGCGAAGAGGTCAATCTTTCCAATGCTGGTGTCACCGATTCCACGCTTTGGCACATTAAGTACGCGCTTAATGCTGATTTCATCAAGCGGGTTGGCCCCAGCCTTCAAGTATGCAATGGCATCTTTTACTTCTCGCCGCTCGTAAAACTTTGTTCCGCCGACAACCTTGTACGGAATACCCGAACGCATCATTGATTCTTCAATGGCACGGCTCTGAGCATTAGTGCGATACATAATGGCAATATCACCCCACGCACGTTTTTCTTTCGTGTGAATGTCTTGCGCTGTCGACGACACCCACGATGCTTCGTCATATTCGTTTTCTGCAAAATACCGAACAATGCGTTCACCATCGCCAGCTGAAGTCCATAAGTCTTTGGGACGTCGGCCAACGTTTTGCGAAATAACTGCGTTCGCGGCCGTAAGAATTGTTTGAGTACTGCGGTAGTTCTGCGCAAGCACTACCACTGTTGCTTCTCCGAATGCACTTTCAAATTGATCAATGTTGCGCAGGTCAGCACCGCGGAACTTGTAAATACTTTGGTCGCTGTCGCCCACCACACACACATTGTGATGAAGCGCACCCAACATCAGAACAATACGGTTCTGGGCTTGGTTGGTGTCTTGGTATTCGTCAATGAGAATGTGCTGAAAGCGCTCTTGGTATTGACGCAACACTTCAGGATGTGCTTCAAACAGGCGAACAACGTTGACCAACAAGTCATCGAAGTCCATCGCGCCAGCACGAATGAGGCGCGCTTGGTATTCACGATAAATCTCGGCATTACGCCGCGCAGAAATATGCTCTGCCGTATCAAACGCCACCGCTGAAGTGATCAGTTCGTTCTTCCACAAACTGATACGTGACTGGGCAGCATTGGCCGGAAACTTCTTTGCATCAAGCCCCATGTCGCGAATGACATAACCAATAAGCCTCTTTGAATCTTGCGAGTCATAGATAGTGAACTGCTTTGGGTACCCGATGAGTTCTGCATGTTGGCGCAACATACGCACACACGCCTTATGAAATGTGGTGACCCACATAGAACGCGCAGTAGGCCCAACCAAGTCAGCAACGCGATGTCGCATTTCTTCGGCGGCCTTATTGGTAAACGTGATAGCCAAAATGGCCATCGGCGACGTGCCCTGCGAAATCAGCCACGCAATGCGTTGTGTAAGAACTCGGGTTTTGCCAGATCCGGCACCAGCAACAACAAGCAACGGGCCACCTGGGTGGTACACAGCCTCTTGTTGGTCGGGATTCAGAGGCGTGCTGTTACCCGAAGAGCTAAAGAGTTGATCTGACATGGTTCCGCCATCTTACGAGCGGACTGTGTCGGCGCGAAGAATGAGGTGTTATGCGCGTGCATTGACCACGAATGGCAAGGTACGAGGTCCGCGAACCTGGCCCGTGCTCCACGTGACTATTTCATTTGCATCGACTGAGAAGTCTGGGAAGCGCTTAAGGAACACTTCAACAGCAACATTCATTTCCAAACGAGCAAGGTTTGATCCAAGGCAACGATGAATACCAAGACCAAAAGCGGCGTGGCGGTTCTCTTCGCGGTCGATTACTACTTCATGCGCGTTTGCAAATTGCTTGTCGTCACGGTTCGCAGCAGGGAAAGGAAGAAGAACCCAATCTTCTTTCTTCATCTGAACTCCGTGGAATTCCATATCTTCTTTCACAACGCGTGCCATGGTGACAGGCGCATATGCACGAAGGAATTCTTCAACAGCTGCAGGAATCATGTCGGGGTTTTCTACCAAACGACGACGATCAACTGAGTTGCTTGCAAGATGCCACAACGATGAACCGATACCGCTCCATGTTGTGTCAATGCCGGCAATCAGCAACAGAATGACTGTGCCCACTGCATGTTCAAGCGACAACTTCTCACCGAAAATTTCTGCATTCAACAAGAACGAGATGAGATCTTCGCGAGGATTCTCCTTGTGATCATTGACGTGAAACGCAAGATATTCACTGAATTCCTCAAATTGTTGCATGCGCTCTTCTGTGCGCTCTTCACCAATACCGCTAAGAACAAGGTTGACCCATCCGCGGAATCTGTCACCATCTTCAACTGGCAAACCAAGCATGCGTGCAATAACCATTACTGGAATGTGCTGTGAGTACTGCAATGCAGCGTCGATGTGATCTGCATCACCCATGTCATCAATGAGTTTGTTACAAATTTCGATTACTTCGTCACGCCAAGGATCAATCATCTTTGGTGAAAATGCAGGAAGCAACAAGCGTCGAGCTTCATTGTGGAATGGAGGATCAGAAGAGATCGGCGGTACCGGCCCGATTGGCGCACCAATACGGTCAGGCACTTCACTTGGCTTCAATTGCCCAACAACTGGTCCCTCACTTGAGAAATGATCTGTGTCATATGCAATGGAGTGAACCATTTCGTGAGTCAGTGGCAACCAGGTGCCGCCATAACGATCGGTATGAGCAATTGGGCAACCTGAGTTCTTCAGGTCATCCCAAATTTTGTGCTGGTTCGCTGCATATGCAGGTGAGCCGTGGTCGAAGTCTGTCGCCCAGTCTGTGACTGGGCCGTAAACGGTTTCACTCATGGCT
The DNA here is from genome assembly GCA_044341035.1 of Ilumatobacteraceae bacterium. Classification (GTDB taxonomy): domain Bacteria; phylum Actinomycetota; class Acidimicrobiia; order Acidimicrobiales; family Ilumatobacteraceae; genus UBA2093. The sequence goes on from JBIISL010000064.1 coordinate 5,016, forward strand.
ATTCCTCGATTGAGATTGCAAATTCGGGACAGTTAGCAAGCGCAAGGCGTGCTTTGTCTTCGAGGCCAGCAGGAACGACACCGTCATTAAGTTCGAACGCGTTGCCGTAATCGTCAACATCGAATAATTCGGGGGCTAAGGCATAACAACGGTTATGTCCTTGGCATTTGGAGGGGTCTACGTGTACGCGCATAACCTCTATGTTAGGCGTAAGGCATCCCAAATATGGTGCCGAGTACGCAGATTTACGTCCGGGACAAAATGCGAAGGGGCAACTTGCGAGGACCCCTGACCTGACCAAGACTCCATTTCACTTCTTCCTTCTGGTCCTGTTCAAAGTCGGGGAAGCGCTCGAGGAAAACCTCTATCGCCACGTTTAGCTCTAGTCGGGCCAAGTTTGAACCGATGCAACGATGAATTCCGAGACCAAATGCAGTGTGACGATTTATCTCACGGTCAATATCGACTGTGTCAGCATTCGGAAACTCTTTTTCATCGCGGTTAGCGGCAGGGAACGGCAGCAGAACCCAATCTTCCTTCTTCATATGTACACCGTGGAATTCCATATCCTCAGTGACAACTCGTGCCATTGTGACAGGTGCATATGCACGAAGGAATTCTTCAATGGCTTGAGCGATCATGGATGGATTCTCAACAAGTCGACGTCGATCGACCGAATTATTGGCCAGATGCAAAATGGAAGAACCAAGTGCGCTCCAAGTCGTATCAATTCCGGCAATCAGCGCCAGCGCCACAGTGCCAAAGACATGTTCACGTGACAGCTTCTCCCCTTCCATCTCGGCATGAAGCAGATATGAAATGAGATCATCGCCAGGATGTTCCATTCGCTCATCGATGTGCTTGTTGATGTAGTCAGCAAGTGCCAACTGATCAGCTTCGCGTTGTTCACGTGCCTCACCTACTTCTTCTAATGCGGAACGAATCCACACACGGAACTGATCGGCATCTTCCAGTGGGAATCCCAACAAATGAGCGACAACCATGACGGGGATGTTCTGGGCATATTCAACTGCACCGTCAATGAACTCTTTGTCGCCCATGTCATCAATCAGTTTGTGACAGAACTCGCGAATCACGCCATTCAGCGGATCAATTTTCTTCGGTGCAAATATCGGCAGTAGTAGGTGGCGTGCTCCGGCATGAAATGGAGGATCACTTGAAATTGGTGGAACACCACCGATTGGTGCCGGAATAGCATCTGGTACTTCGCTTGGCTTCAGTTGGCCGACTACCGGACTACGACTTGAGAAGTGCGTGGTGTCATATGAAATCTCGTGCACCATTTCGTATGTCAACGGCAACCATGTGCCGCCATAACGATCAGTGTGCGCGATGGGGCATCCAGATGATTTGAGATCCTCCCAAATTTTGTGAATGTTCTTGTTGTACTCCGGGTCAGCATGATCGAAGTCAGTTGCCCAGTCTGTTGCGGGTCCGTATACAGATGTCATTTTCTATTCCTTTATTGTTATTGCGAATTCAGGACAATTAGCTACAGCCAATCGAGCCTTTTCTTCCAGTGCGACAGGGACAACGCCGTCGTTTAATTCGAATGCCTGTCCATAGTCATCAACATCAAAGATTTCGGGCGCTAATGCATAACAACGGTTATGTCCTTGGCATTTTTTTGAATCAACATGTACTTGCATAACTTCATCGTATGCACATCGTGCAAGACTTGTATAGATGAGTGTGAATGATTTTTTATTACTGCTTCCTCCGACAGAAGGTAAAGCATTGGATGGTAAACCGAACATTAGGTGGTCCTATGACACTGGAGTTTTTGGTGATGCACTTGCAACGCAACGTGCACAAGTAGTTACGCAATTACGAAAAGAAAAAGGCGGCACACAAAAACTTCTTGGTGTTGGTGGGGCGCACCTAACACGTGCACAATCTTCCAACATGCAAATTGTTGATGCGCCGTGTCTTCCTGCGTGGCAAAGATACACCGGCGTCGTGTGGGACCACTTAGATCTTGCATCACTCACTGCAGCACAACGCAATGCATATGTAAAACGCATCATTGTTCCGTCTGGCTTGTTAGGCCTCGTACGCGCTGATGACCAGATCCCCGACTACCGACTGAAGATGGGCGCACGACTTGCACCATTCGGCACAATGTCAAAATGGTGGCGAGACGCACTTACCGATGCGCTTGTGACAGCGGTGAAAAAGCGTCCGGTCATTGATCTGTTGCCGAATGAACATCGCGCGGCCATCAACTGGGATCTGCTTGACAACGTTGTCCGCGTTGACCTTGTGGCACATTCAGGTGCAGTAGTTGGCGGCCACAATGCCAAGGCAGCAAAGGGATTACTGGCCCGCCATCTTCTGGTATCAACCAATGCTGATGTGCGACGTACCGTTGCGTCATTCAAACATCCTGAGTATTCAGCAAAGGTAACCACATGACAGATCTTTTTTCTCTAGAGGGCAAGACAGCCATCATCACCGGCGGCAGCCGTGGACTTGGCCGAGAGATGGCATTGGCATTCGCAGAGCGTGGCGCCAACATTGTTGTTGCAAGTCGCAAGGTTGAGAATTGCGAGACTGTTGCAAACGAAGTCCGCGCGTTGGGTCGACGCGCACTTGCCATTGGTTACCACGCTGCGTCATGGTCCGATGCAGATCGGTTAGCTGATACTGCGATTGCAGAGTTTGACAGCATAGATATTTTGGTAAACAACGCGGGTATGTCACCGCTGTATTCATCACTCATAGAAATCACAGAGGATTTATACGACAAAGTTCTAGGAGTGAACTTGAAGGGACCGTTTCGGTTATCCGCATTAATTGGTTCACACATGTGCACGCAGTCTGCAGATGGAAAAGTACGCGGTGGTTCTATCATCAATGTGTCTTCCATTGCCAGCACTCGACCAACGCCGAACGAAGTGGTGTACGGGGCAGCAAAAGCCGCGATCAACAACCTCACTGTCGGACTAGCAGCCACCTATGCCCCACATGTGCGCGTGAATTGCATTATGCCTGGGCCTTTTCTTACCGATATTTCAAAAGCGTGGGACCTTGACAGGTTTGCTCAGATTGCAAAAACAAACTTCATGCTGGAACGCGGTGGACAACCACATGAAATTGTTGGTGCTGCTTTGTATCTAGCAAGCAACGCAAGCAGCTATACAACAGGGACACTTCTTCCCGTTGACGGTGGACCGCGCTAACTACTTCAGCTTCTCAGTAAAGAAAGCAAGAACTCGTTGAACACTGGCCTCATCACGTTGCTCTGTGAGAACACTGTGATCCTTCGGTGACTGTGACGGAATTTCAACAGCGATAAATGCATCACCAAGAATGTTTCGCAATGTGTCAAACCGACTGCCCACTAATTTGTCTTGTGTAAAACGCAGACCAAGCACTTGGCACCCATCAGCGGCACGCTGAGTGATGACCGCAACATCATCAGGTGACAAGTTCAAATCTGCTCCCCGGGCTTTGCCCACAACAAACGGCAAAGAGGGCTGAGAAAGGACTGGGGCAATCATGATGTCGTCCACCATCATTCCGAGCGCAAACCCTCCAGAGAAACACATGCCGACAGCGCCCACACCTTTGCCACCAAGTTCGTTGTGAAGAGAACGTGCGAGGGCACGGAGCCACGAAATTATGGGCGATGTTTGCTTCAACGCCAAGGTGGTGAATTCTTTTGCAACACAAATCTTTACCATCGAAGACGCAAGGTATTTTCCATCAACTTTGCGGCCCGGAGTTCCCACTAGGTCTGGCATGACAACTGTAAAACCAGCATCCACGACCTCGTTTGCAAATCGTTCGACTGCCGGAGTGATCCCAGGAATCTCATGAACCACAATGACAACTGGTCCAGTTCCCTTTCGATAGATATCGCGCGTTAGCGAAGCAGAAGAGAACGAACTCTTGGTCCACCCAGTCAGAACATTTGACATTGAACTAATTCCCTTCCAACCATGCAAGCGCAGACTCTGCAAGGTTTTCTGTTCCCAATTTCATAGGAGCAAGATCAATATCTTGGTCTCCCATAGCTCCGTGTAGGTAGCGCGCATATACACCCTCAGAAATGACCGCCAAGCGGAAACTAGAAAACGCTCTGTAATACCCAATGTTGGAAACGTCACGACCTGTACGTTGCGCATACCGCTCGACTAAATGTTCATACGTAGGAAATCCGGAAAGACCCGACGGATCATTGGCGCGTTTGTTTGGCAAGCCCGGGTTTGTCCAATACACACCGATGTAACCAAGGTCCGCCAACGGATCACCCAATGTGCAGAGTTCCCAATCAAGAACGCCAGAGATGCGACCAATAGAAGTGTCCACAAGACAATTACCAAAGCGGAAATCTCCGTGAGCGATACAGACATCTTTTTGGACGGGAATATTGGCAGCAAGCAGCCGAGCAACTTCTTC
>JBIISL010000065.1:0-8869 GCA_044341035.1 Ilumatobacteraceae bacterium
GAGTGTGATTCCGTTTTTCAGATCGTTCGTGGTGATCGCGGGCATGTGAGGTCCTTGGGGGTGTGCGTAAGAATTCGGCACGAATCGCCGGTGACAACGACCAAATCTTCGATTCGAACGCCGCCTACCCCACCACGATAGAGCCCAGGCTCGACTGTCACCACCTCATTGATGCCAAGAACAGCTGTACACCGGGGCGAAAGGATGGGTTGTTCGTGGATATACAGGCCTATTCCATGCCCTGTGCCATGGACATACTCATGGTCAACGCCTTCCCGAAGGAACACTGCCCTCGCTGCCGCGTCAACTGCCGAACCAACAACTCCTGCCTTTACCGCGGCAATCCCGGCCGTTTCAGCCTCAAGCACCAACTCAAACATGCGTTGATATTCAGCCGAAACAGCACCAACTCGAATGGTTCGAGTCATGTCGCTCTTATACCCCTGCACCATCGCACCGAAATCAATAACCACTCCGTGACCATCTTCCACGATTGCGTCAGATGGTTCATGATGTGGTCGCGCACCCATCGGCCCAGTTGCAACAATGGTTTCGAAAGCGACATCATCAGCGCCGGTTTCACGCATGAGATGATCAAGACGGTTACGAATTTGTTTTTCTGTTTTTCCGGTCAGCCCATCTGCAACTATCTCAGCCAACGCCTTATCAGCAATACCTGCGGCTGTGGCAATGAGTGAAATCTCTGCGTCATCTTTCACTCGTCGTAGATCATCAAGTTGAGTACGTTCATGAACGACAGTGCAATGACTCTGTAACACGCTCATGAAATGCGCAGTAACGTGCGTCGGATCGACCGCGACTGATGCTGTGCCAACTATGGCTGCCAGCATCTCCTCAGTGGAAACATCGGGAACAACTCGTTCAATGTTTACAGATGCGTGCGAATGAACGGACTCATCTGTCGCGCGATCAAAATAGCGCCCATCAACCAGGAGCCACGCCTCATGGGTACTACGACGTACGAGGAGCTGCGCTGTACCGCCAGTAAATCCCGTAAGCCATCGAATATCTTCGAGACGCTTTATGAGAACAAAATCGGCACCATCGCCTCTACTGAGGCGAGAGAGTCGTCCCGATACGTTCATTACTGTGCGGCTAATTCCACCAGCGCTTCAACTGCAAGCGCATACCCCAGTCCACCGAAACCAGAAACAGTTCCGTTCACGACAGGAGACAACACACTGACATGTCGAAACTGTTCACGAGCACCCGGGTTAGACAAATGAACTTCCACGATGTTGCCCGGGTACGACTTCAGCGCATCATGTACCGCCCACGAGTAATGAGTGAATGCTCCGGCGTTGATAACGATGGCGTCAGAAGTTCCTTTAGCAGCGTGAATCGCATTCACCATCTCGCCTTCAGTGTTGGTCTGAACATGCTCGACTGAGATGCCGTGCCCAGAAGCAGCCGCAACAACCGTGGCTACATGATCTGCCAACGTGGCGTGTCCGTACACCTCTGGTTCACGAGTACCTAGCAAGTTCAAATTTGGGCCATGTATGAGAAGGATGGACGACAAAGACATATCAGCCACCGTACTCCGCCAAGGTTGCCTGATTGATGGAATAAACGATGTGTGATTGCCCCCACCACCCTGGAGTGTTCGGATGCTCAAAATCCAGGTCCTCGCGGCGTTTCATTCCGATTCGTTTCATCACAGCCTCGCTAGGTGCATTCGTACGGGTGGTGAAAGAGAAAATCTCTGAAATCTGATGTTCTTCGAATCCGATGCGCAGAGATTCCTTCGCCGCTTCAGATGCGTAACCCCTACCCCATGCCCATGGTGCGAGTCGCCAACCCACTTCAACACACGGGTTAAACGGTGTGGAAAACGTGGCGCGTGCCAGACCAGTGAACCCAGCGAACGAACCATCGACATCTACTACCCACAGCCCAAAACCGTCCTCAGCGTGATGTTGTATTACTCGTTTAACGAACCCCACACATTCGTCATACGACATAACCGAGGGGAAATACTTCATTACTCGTTCGTCACTACACATTTGTGAGAACGGGTCAATGTCTGATTCACGCCATTCGCGCATCACTAGTCGCTCAGTGCGATACATAGCTATCCGAGGCGAGTGATTAAATCTGAGAGGGCTTCACGAATCTTTTGATCGGAGATTCCAGAGACCACTTCAAGACCAGTTGCCGAATCAAGAACAAACGTAATTGAATCGATCGCCTTCTTATCTCTGCCCATATCAATGATCAGCTGGTCGGGCGTGATGCCATTTGGAAGAGCATGGCGCAAGCCGTACAGACCATGCACAACTTCATAGTGCTCTTCAACACGCGCTACATCAATACGGCCCATGCGGTGTGCAAGATGAGCCGCATACAAAAGACCAACTGCTACAGCTTCACCGTGCGCAATAGAAAACTCGGTCGCTATCTCTAACGCGTGAGCCAAAGTATGTCCGTAGTTCAGAAGTGCACGAACGCCTCCTTCGCGCTCATCAGCCGACACAATGTCAGCCTTAATACGCACACAACGTGCAATACGGTCAACCATGGAAAGCGAGCTCAAATCCTCACGTGCGATGAAGTGATACTTCGCCATCTCTCCGAGGCCACAGCGCATCTCGCGCTCTGGCAATGTGCTGAGTGCATCCATTTCACACACCACACCGTGAGGTTGCCAATATGCACCCACAAGGTTCTTGCCTTCTGCAATATTGACGCCGGTCTTACCCCCGACTGCAGCATCAATCATTGCCAACAAAGATGTTGCAACATGGATGACAGGAATTCCGCGGTGGTACGAGGCTGCAGCGAATCCCGCTACATCTGTGACCATTCCGCCACCAACAGCAACAACCACGTCTCCACGCGTGAGCCCAGCCTGCGAGAACTCGCGACACAAACGTTCGATAGTGGTCAGAGTCTTATGGCTCTCCCCTGTTCCGATGACATGCGTTGAAACTTCTAGATCACTGAACGTCGGAATGTACGCAGGTGGTATTCCTTCTTGAGTCACGATGGCAACTCGACGGGAAGAAGAAGGAATCATCTCTTTCGTGCGAGATACGACTCCGTGACCAACAACGACCGAATAGGAACGGTCACCCAGGTTGACAATTTCTACTACTGCATCACTCATGATCTTTTCCCACAAACTCTTCTTGCTCGTCTAACGCATCGATCAACAACTGAACAACAGATTCAATACTGCGGTCAGATACATCAATCACTATGTCTGCGACCGAAGCATAGAGCGGACCGCGGACTTCCGACATCTGAGTCAATGTTCCCATTCGGTCATTGTCAAGAAGCGGACGGTGGACGCCCTTGGCGGTGCGTTCTGCAAGAACTTCTGGGCGTGCATGCAACCACACAACAACTGCCGAGCCTGCATCTCGCGCCTGATCAAGCATCGCTCTATTCTGCTCTCGCACTACAACTCCACCGGCACCAGCAATGACAGGACTTCCGGGTCGTACCAGGCACTCCCGCAACACTTCAGATTCCAGTTCTCGAAAAGCATCTTCGCCAGATTCAGCGAATATTTCTCGAACCGACCTTCCGTCACGTGCTTCGATCAACTTGTCTGTATCAAGCAGTTCGACACGGCGATGTTCGGCAAGTAATCGCGCCACCGTAGTCTTTCCTGTTCCCATAAGTCCAACAAGGACAATGCAGGGTTCTGAAAGGGTCACGACTCTAGTGTTGCTCGAAATGACGTTGCGTTGCGAATGAATTCGGGCAGTGAGTCTCCGCCGAACTTGCGTTGCGCCTCTGCGGCCAGAACTAATGCCACCATTGTCTCTGCAATAACACCCAAAGCAGGCACTGCTGTGACATCTGTGCGTTCTTTGAAACTGACAGTTTCTTCTTTAGTCACCGTGTCTACGGTTTTCAAGGTTGGCCGGTTCAAGGTGGCCAGTGGCTTCATAGCGGCGCGCACAATGAGAGGCTCGCCGGTTGTGATACCACCTTCTGTGCCTCCGGAACGATGCGTGTCACGCACATATCGATGATTGGTGTCGTCCCACGAGATTGGATCATGTGCTTGGCTGCCACGTAAACCGGCAACTTCCCAACCGTCACCAATCTCGACACCCTTGACAGCTTGAATACTCATAATTGCTTGCGCTAACAGGGCGTCAATCTTGCGATCCCAATGAACATGACTACCTAGGCCAATAGGTACGCCGTGGGCAATGACTTCCACGATTCCTCCGAGCGAATCACCTTCACGTGCAGCTGCTTTGATCGCAGCAATCATTGCATCTTCGCCAGACTTTGAAAAGCAACGCACTTCAGACGTATCAATTGCAGCAAGGTCAGCCATAGTTGGCAAAGTAGTTGCCTTCACAGTTGCGTCTCCCATGCGTACGACATGGCTAAGAACTCCGACACCAAGGTGCGACAACAACTGCTTCGCCAATGCGCCTGCTGCTACACGAGCGGCAGTTTCGCGCGCACTTGCGCGTTCGAGAACATCTCGCGCATCAGTGAATCCGTACTTTTGCATTCCTACGAGATCTGCGTGACCTGGTCGAGGTTGTGTTAGGGGAAATTCAGTTGCACCGGGTTCAGGAGACATTTCGGCATGCCACTTATCGTCTCGGAACCACTCGGAGTTCTGAATCTCAATAGAAACGGGAGACCCAAGAGTGCGGCCGTGGCGAACTCCACCAACCAAAGTGACGCGATCTTCTTCGAAGCGCTGACGCGGACCTCTGCCGTACCCAAGTCGACGGCGAGCCAATTCTGTTTCGATGTGTTCAGCCAAAATGGGGAGACCTGCAGGCAAACCCTCAACAATGACTGTGAGGGCGCGACCATGAGATTCACCGGCTGTGAGGTACCTAAGCACGCTTTTCAGACTACTTGCGGCGAGCGGAAAGTTCCCGCTCTGCGGCTAATCGCATCGCGGATGCATCGGAGAATTCACCGAACCAGAGTTTTTGCTGATGGCGGGCTTGATGAATCAGCATCCAGAGGCCATCCACCACCGAGGCACCGGCCAAACGAGCTGCTGCAAGCAAGGAAGTCTCAAGTGGTGAATACACAGCATCAAGAACAGTCAGCTGATTATGGAGAAGTGACGGATCAACAGGAATCTCAGAACTGTTCATTCCGACAGATGTTGCATTGATCAGTATTGATGCCGACGCAATGCTGCTCTGATCCCCCACAGAAATAGACACTTCATCGCCAAAACCAGCAAAGGAGCCTGCAAGATCCATCGCGTGAGACTGGGTTCTGTTCACAACAACTACGTGCGCCCCACGCCGAACCAGCGCAAGCGCAACAGAACGCGCTGTGCCTCCAGCCCCAAGCAACACGACCGTTGCACCACGTAAACGCGCACCCCCCTGTTCGATTAATGCGTCACAACATCCGTCACCGTCGGTGTTGTGACCAATTGATCCAGATGGACCAAACGAGATGCAATTCACTGCATTCAAAAAATCAGCATCAGGAGTAACAAAATCCAAACAATCAATGACTGCTTCCTTCAAGGGCATTGTGACTGATAATCCGACAACACCTGACGACTGAAGTTTTGTCATTGTGGTTTCAACATCATTAACGCCACATTCGACTGCTACGTATTCACCATCACGATGTGCTGAAAGGAAGGCAGCATTGTGGATCGCAGGTGAAAGCGAATGCGAGATAGGCGAACCAATAACAGCTGCGATTGTGCTCATGGAAGTAGCCCAGCTGTTTTGGACTTCTCAACATTTAGCAAGTGCTGGTCATAGGTAGTTGCGAACACATGACCTCCTGCTTCATCGGCCAAGACGTAATACAGGTATTCGCATTTCACGCCTGCAGCGAGCCCTGCACACGCAGGATCACTCGCAGGAGGTGCACCGAATGGCGCGAGCGCAGCCTGGATTGAAGCTTTCCCCGGGTTTGCAATAGGCGTTGGGGGCAAACCTGCATTGATGTATGTGTTGTAGGCAGTATCCGTGGCCTTCATATCGGTCCATGTCATTGCAGGGTCTTGGCCATATTTTACCGAAGCATCAATTTCCAGTTTCATCTTCTTTGCCAAGCGGTTGTAGATGACTTGTGCAATTTTGGAACGATCGGTTGCAACTTTGGCTTCGCGTTCAATCAACGAAGCAATAATGAGAACCTCATAGGGAGTAAACCCTCGAGCTTTTGCACCGGCTGTTAGATCAACTTGACGACCCACTCGCTCCATCATTGAAACTAAACGAGCAACCACGCGCGACTCTGTGTCGTCACCAGAAATCTGATACGTATCTGGAAACAATAAACCTTCAAGAGAAGTGACTGACTTCGGTCGTAATACCGATTCAGTTTCTGCACTGTTTGCTGCCGCGGTGAAATCTTCGACACTCATAAACGTCATTTTTTCGGAAAGCCGTTGCGCCATTTGAGCAACTGTCATACCTTCAGGGAACGTGACCGATATAAATGTTTGATCAGGCGGAGTCGACAAAGCCTCAATAAGTGAACCAGCATTATCTTTTGGTTTCAATGCGTAATACCCGGGTGTAAGAGCAACGCTTCCCTTTGTAGATGCGTACCAGCGAAAGATCGTGGCATTACCAATAATGCCTGCGCTCTCTAACCGTGACGCAACAGACGAAACAGTGTCGCCCTCATTCACCGTGAAATTAATCGCAACACCGGGGTCGCCCGATGGATTCAGAACACGAATTGCCCACCAACCAAGCGAACCAAGCAAGAGCAGCGACGCAGCGAAAACAATAGTCAATGTACGAAAGACTCCTCGTAGTTGCCTGAACTCTCTGGGAGAAGAGTCAAACGACTCTTCTGACGCTGTCTCGATTCGATCCCACGGATCGTCATGCCAATTATTCGGAAGGAGTGGGTCGCCTGTCATGAGCCAGCCAGATGAGCTTGAGTGTCGAGCCAGGATTGCAACATGACTGCGGCTGCAACTTTGTCGACCACACGACGTCGAGCTTGAGCATTCATCTTTTGTTCCATCAACACTCGATCAGCTTCCACAGTTGTTAACCGTTCATCGTGAACATGAACAGGCACTCCCACCACCGTAGCCATCCGTGCTGCTTCAACTCGGGCAGCTTGAGCAGCCTTTCCTTCAGACCCATCCATGTTTAATGGCAGTCCAACAATCACTGCTTCTGCTTCTTCTTCAACAACCATCTTTGCGATGTTCCGATGATCGCCGCCCATCGAGCCACAACGCTTGAGAACTGTGAGTGGACTGGCAATAGTGCCACTGCGATCCGAAGTTGCAATGCCGATTCGCTTTGAACCGAGGTCAATGCCGAGCACTCTCACAAATTACGTGTTCGAGCCGATTGCGGCTCGGGCCTTGTCCCGTGCAAGTTGTAATGCTTCATCGAGCGCTGCCGGATTTTTTCCTCCGGCTGTTGCGATGTCGCCTTTCCCGCCGCCGCCACCGCCAACAGCTTGAGCGGCTTCCTTAATGAGTTCCGACGCATTGCCAGGCACCGATGCGGTTGTCGCTGCAACAAGCGAAACACCGCCTGTGTCTGTAACGGCGCCGACGATGACTGCGACTATTCCCGGCTGTTGACGAATGGCTACTGCTAGGTCTCGCACATCACCAGCCGACAGGCCGTCAACCCGAGCAACAACCAGACCATCAACTGCTTCTGAAGCCAACTCAACTGCTCGACCAACTGACAATTTTCCGCGCAACACTTTGATCTCGTCGTGAGCAGCTTTTAGTTCATCAAGTCTGCGCGACACTCCGGCTGCAGCTTCATCCGGACGAACGCCTACTGCCTGAGAGATTTCGTTGAGAATGGCATCATTGCGCTGCATATATGACACCGCGTTAGCGCCAGTGACAGCTTCAATTCGGCGTAAGTTCGAACCAATCGAGGACTCACCAATGATTTTGATGAAGCCGATGTCACCTGTGGCTGACACATGCGTTCCGCCACACAATTCAGTGGAGGCTCCAGCGTTCAGCACACGCACAACGTCACCGTATTTGTCGCCGAAAAATGCGATGGCACCTGCGGCTAATGCCTCTTCCTTAGAAGATTGGGTAGCGGTGACCGGTGAATTAGCTAACACCTGTGCATTCGCCAAATTCTCGATTTTGATAATTTCCTCGGCTGTGACCGCGTCATAGTGACTGAAGTCAAAGCGCAAGCGATCAGGAGCTACAAGCGAGCCGGCCTGCTTCACATGCTCGCCAAGTACCGTACGAAGTGCCCAATGTAGAACGTGCGTGCCCGTGTGGTTACGACGAGTGGCCGTACGTGCATCAATGTCTATGCGAGCAGAAACCGCTACCCCTTCGGTTGCCTCTCCGGAGACAACTCGGCACACGTGTCGGCGAAGTCCCGGCAAAGCAAAATTTGTGTCAATGACTGACAACACAAAACCGTCACCACTGATGATTCCAATATCTCCAGCCTGTCCTCCGCTCTCCGCGTAGAACGGAGTGTGATCGAGGAACACCTCAACACATGAATCATCACCGTCAATTACTGCAAGAACCGTTGACTCAGACGAGTCATGGACATACCCAACAAACTCGGTGACACCATGAGTTTCCATGACCTCGCGATACGCATCGACACGATCTGCATCTGAACGGCCAGACTTTCGCGCACTCTTGGCACGTGTCTTTTGTTCATTCATTTCAGACTGGAAGCCAGCGATGTCAACTTCGACGCCACGTTCGCTGGCAATTTCCTGTGTGAGTTCTAATGGAAAGCCGTATGTGTCATGCAACAGAAAGGCCGATGTTCCTGACAGTTTCTTTCCGCCTCCGGACAGGTCGTCTTCAAGAATGGACAAACCCGTCTTCAAGGTATGACGGAAACGTTCTTCTTCCTTTGTCAGTACTCCCAACACGAAGTCTTTATTCTTCGCAATATCG
>JBIISL010000066.1:0-8776 GCA_044341035.1 Ilumatobacteraceae bacterium
CCATTGGGCTGTACCACGAGGAATCCATCCAGCAATGGTTCCTTCCATATAAGTGGTTCATCCAGCTCATGAACACCTATTACGGCACAGCACATTTCGCTGTCACTATCGGAGTCTTCTTCGTTCTTATGAACCGAAGAAAAGATGTCTTTCCTCTTTTCCGCAATGCACTGGCCGCCATGACTGGTCTTGCAATCATCGGCTTCGCCTTATTTCCTCTCATGCCGCCCCGCCTTCTTGATGCTCCGTGCCCTGGTACCGCAACCACAGTCGTTGCCGGAAAAGAAATCGCGAGAACAACCTTCGGCGGTGACTGCATCCCTACGAAATTGCGTAACTACAACGGCGCAACCGAATTCGGATTCGTCGACACGTTGAAGGAGTACGGCGGCCCATGGGATTTTGATTCCGGCGGCATTGCAAAACGTTCAAACCAATATGCAGCCATGCCAAGTCTTCACATTGGGTGGGCTTCTTGGTGCGCGTTTGCTATTTGGCCGCTCGCACGTCGTAAATGGATTCGCGCTGCAGTTCTGTTGTATCCCGCGCTCACATTGTTCTGCATTGTTGTCACCGGAAACCATTTCTGGCTAGACGGCATCGGTGGAATTCTCGCGCTCGCTGGTGGCTTCGTCATTGGTGCGTTACTGCACAGGTTTAATCAACGGCACCTTGACGCAAAATTTGAACAATTTCGCGCAGCACACCCCACAAGTAACACGCCGTAGGTACCTAGGCTGCCGGACGCAGTGCTCGAATTGAACTTATTACCCGATCTACCAATTCTTGGGATTCATGTAGTTCTAGAGCTCTCTCAACGAGGATCCCTTCGAGTGCTATGTACTGAGCCATCAATGCCCGCACAAAGTCACGGTCCTTTGATCGATTAGCAACGAGTTTTGCAATCGCTAAGTCATGCACCTCAAGACAACGAGCATCTGCCCCACCATAATCACCGTAAACAAAGCGCCGTAATCTCATTTCCCAGCCTTTGGGGAGAACTGCGGTTTCCATGGAGACGCCTTGCAAGTAATAGCCAAACGTGTGATGAAACATCGATAGTTCACCCAAGATTGCCTTTGCTATGTCTGCCTTCTCATTCTCTGGGTCTTCAAAAAAAGCGACGTCAGCCTCCATGGACATGGTGAGCATTTCTGGTAAATCCTCGTCGTCAAAAGAGGCAAGAATCGATTGACTCCCAATAACAAGCATTCGCTCATTTTTAAGAATTCGTGATGCCGCTCGAATGAGATGTGCCAAATTACTTCGGTTCAAGATATGACTTTTCGTCGAGATGATCGCCATTGACTGAGAACTGCGAGTCGTTCGCTTTCCGAAAGTAGACCAGCAAATGGACTGTTCTGACGCATCTCGATTGAATGATCGCTACAAGAAACCAAGGTGGCCAATAACGCAGGAATGTCTTCCTCGGCCATACGAAGCCACTCGTCGAGCCACCAAACAGAATCACCTCGTACGACAGAGCGAGACTTAGCCACATTCTTTCGAACAATTGTTTGAGCCCGCGGTACATCTGTCACAACTTTGCCTGCCACGGCATAGCCGAGCCACAAACTCTTCTCCACCTCTGGACGCATTGTTCCGGATTGCAACGCCACAACAACCGAACGACGCACGCGCCGATGTGTGCCAACTGATTCAAAAGCAATTGTCCCATTCATACAAAGATCAACGACATGCTGCCTGGAGCAGCCAAGAATCTCCGCTGCGGCGCCAGTTGAAAGTAGGGCATCTATCGTTACGGCCATTTCTTCATACTATGGCGTAAACACAAAAAACACAAGTCGTGTTTAGGAGAGTTAGAAGCTGTGGTATCCGCCGTCAATGGTGATCACATCGCCAGTGTGATACTTACTTGCATCACTTGCAAAGTACGCAGCGATTCCTGAAAAGTCATTTGGGTCTCCCCATCTACGCATCGGCACACGCGGCAACACCTTTGCAATAAAAGTGTCCCACCCCAATGCGGCCTCTGTCATTTCGCTTTCAATCCAACCCGGCAAAATCGCATTGCACCGAATGCCGTGACGTGCATGCTCTACGGCAATCGCTTTCATCATTGAAATCACGCCGGCTTTAGATGCGCCGTAATGTTGTCCACGCGCCTGTCCGTAGTACGCAGAGCCTGATGTGGTGAATACCACTGCCCCGCCGTTACCCGCAGCCACCATGTGACGCACCGCAACTTGTGCCGTGTAAAACGCACCATCTAAGTTCACGCGCATCACACGATGCCATTCGTCATCAGTCATGGATACAAAACTTTCTGCATGCCCACCAACACCAGCATTCACGAAACACGAGTCAACGCGACCCAACGCTTCCACCGTCGCTGCAAATGCAGCTTCAACTTGTGACTGGTCGCCAACATCGCAAATGAAATCCGCCACACGCACACCCATTGATTCCAACTCGGCTCGAGCTACTGCATTTTTCTTGGCATTCGTTCCCCAAATTGCAATATCGCATCCTCTGCTTGCAAGGCCACGCGCCATACCAAGCCCTATTCCTCCGTTGCCACCAGTGACCAAAGCCACTTTCCCGTTCAGATCAAAGATGTCAGCCATAAACGCACCGTAGTTGTGTCATTGAGGGCACCACGAGCCCGAGAGATAACCTTGTAATCCATGGCGATTCTCGACCGCATCTCCCAACCGGCCGATCTTCGTGGCCTCACGCCAGATGAACTGACATCGCTCTCTTCAGAAATTCGCGACTTCATTGTTAACGCTGTCAGTGAAACAGGCGGTCACTTAGGGTCGAACCTTGGCGCAGTTGAATTATCAATCGCATTGCATCGCGTTTTTGAAAGCCCCACCGACCCCATCTTGTGGGATACCGGACATCAGGCGTACGTACACAAAATTCTCACTGGTCGTAAAGCTGGCTTTGCGGCATTGCGTCAACAAGACGGAATCTCCGGTTACCCGAACCGTGAAGAGTCTCGCCACGACTTCATTGAGAACAGTCACGCATCAACTGTCTTGTCATATGCGCATGGTTTAGCCATTGCACGTGATGCCGGTGTTGCGCCACACCGTCACATCGTCGCTGTCATCGGTGATGGTTCTATGACTGGCGGCATGGCGTACGAAGCACTGAACAACCTTGGTCATTCAAAGAGTTCCGTCATTATTGTGCTGAACGACAACGGCCGCAGTTACGCACCAACTATTTCCAACCTCTCGTCGGCTGCAAGCTACGAAGAGGACACAAAAGAAGTAGCCACTCTCTCTGATCGCGTTACTGGCAAATTGTCTCGCGGACTCACAAAGATTCGCCTCAACCCTGTCTATGTTCGTCGTCAACGCAAGATTGAAGAGTTCCTTCGCGACATTCCTCTTGTGGGTAAACAAGCGGAACAAGGAATGGAAGCATTCAAAGCTGCCGTTCGTGAGTTCCTGCAGCCACCTGCTTTTTTCGAAGCTCTCGGCATTCAGTACATTGGCCCCTTCGACGGTCACAATATTGCAGAACTTGAAAAAGCATTCAACGCTGCCCTTGCTCGTACAGACGAAGGCCCCATTGTCGTTCACGTTCTCACGCACAAGGGCCAGGGTTACTCACATGCAGAAGACGATGATGAAAAGCATCTGCACGACACACCAAAGTTCGACCCCATCGACGGCCCAGCCAAAACTGCAGTCGCTGGTTACACCGGTGCATTCAGCGAAGCAATCTTGCGTGAAGCCGCCGCTGACCCACGCGTTGTTGCAATCACTGCTGCAATGCCAGGCCCAACCGGGCTTCTTGATTTTCAAGAGAAATACCCCGAACGGTTTTTTGATGTCGGTATTGCCGAACAACATGCAGTAACCGCCGCAGCCGGAATGGCCATGGGCGGTTTACGCCCCGTTGTTGCCTTATATTCCACGTTCTTATCGCGCGCATGGGATCAAGTTGTCTACGACGTTGCATTGCATCGTCTTCCTGTCGTCTTTTGTCTCGACCGTGCAGGCATCACCGGTGATGACGGCCCAAGCCATCACGGCATCTACGACATGGCGCTTCTTTCCAAAGTCCCTGGCATGCGCGTCCTTGCACCATCCTGTGTTGAAGAACTTCAGCAGATGCTTCACGACGCAATGACCCTGTCAAGCAGTGGCCCCGTTGTCATCCGTTACCCGAAAGGCACCGCACGTTCTGTCGGCGCTGCGGCTATCGGTTCAGGCACCTCTTCATACACACTCACAAAAGGTGACGGCCGCATTGCCATTCTTGCAATTGGCAAAATGGTCGGTGCTGCAGAAAAAGCCCTTGAGTCTCTAACTGCCGCTGGCATTAACGCCACTCTTATCGATGTCCGTTGCTGTGCCCCACTTGACCCCGCCATGATTTCTCTCGCTGCATCACACACCGCAGTTCTCACCTGCGAAGACGGAATCCTTGATGGCGGCATTGGCGCATCTATTGCAACTGCTGTTCACGCACTGAACCCCACAACTCGCGTTGAATCTCTTGGCGTTCCCACACAGTTCATCCCACACAACAAGCCCGATGTGATTCTCGCCCGCTTCGGCCTCGACGCTGCCGGAATTACCGCAGCTGCCACCCGATTGCTTAACTGAACTGAGTCATTGGTCAATTGAATAGACCAAATGGACTACCGTCCATTACATGAAACGACTCGCAGTTCTTCTAACTACTTCGCTCCTATTCGTGATACCCGCTGCATCGACTTCTGCAGCACCAACCGCAGCGCAAGTATCACCGATTGTTCTAAATGGTCAAAATGGAACTCTCGATGTCAATATCTACCTTGGACCATCGGCTCAGGTAACTTCCATTCCATATATGGGAACTATTTCACTCAAAGTTTGTGCTGTAACTGATTGTGAAACGTATTCAGCCAACTACATGTCTGGGTCAGAGCAATACTCATTTCATCGTTGGCTCACTGCACAAGTTTCAGTAGCGTTACGTTTCAATAAAGAAGCGGTCACTGTTCAAATTCCAAAAGATATTGTCGACCCAACAAAAGGATGGTCTGATCCAAGTAATGCAGTTACCGGTTGGACCGACCCAGCCGCGTGGTACCAAACACAAACAGGACGACCAACTCTTCAAGTCTTATTCAGTTCTCTCGACTCAACCACCATGACCAAGGCCGACCTCTGTGCCAACTACGACCCCAGCAAAACTTACACATCCAGTATTTCTGCATTTCAACAGTTGGACATCTCTGGTTACACATCTGCAAAATACGACATCTATTACAAAGGGTCGAGTGTTCGCACTGTTGACCTTTCATCTGCTCTGACCGGTGACGCAGGCATCCAGTATGCAATTCCTGCGTGTGGAGCCAACGCATTCAGTCCATTCTCGATGACACGAATTGAGAACCTCACTGCTGGACGCTCTTACAAATTGGTCTACGCGATTACAGGCGCAGGCAAACCAGACCTTGGTGCAACTCTTGACTTCGTTACACCGGGCGGATGCCCTAGTGGCGATATTGCTAACTCTTCTCCCCCACGCGCAACGTCCTACGGAGTTACAGATGACAATGGTGTGCTTTTTTCCTATCTGTCTCTTGGCCTTGCAACATGGAGATTGGAGAGTATTTTAGGAAAACGTCTTGCACCTATTTATCAGTCGCCTTCAAAAGTTGGACCCTATAACGGGAAGTTACTTAACATCAAGACTTCTACCGAGAAGTGGAAATACATTGCAAGCCTCGACGACTGGGCTCAAGAAATAGAGAACGCAACTTCACTTACTACCGATTCAATTTTAGACAACACTGTTTTTTCCGACTGCTCAACGAATCAAGTAAAGACGACATTATCGATTGATGAAACAGTCACACCAGCAAGTAGTCAAGCTTGCGTTATTGAGGCCAATGTTGTGAAGCCAACTGCTGTTGGCCCTTGTTACATAAAAGCAACTGTAGACAATGCAAGTGTGACTTCATCCAGTTTGCGCAAGTTCTCGTCTCCCGCAACAGTGCGAATGAATTATTCGATAAAGTCCATTAGTAGCTCGGCGAACAGCATTCCCCAAATCACGAATGTGACACCTTCTAAGGCGCCCACCATTCGAATCGCGCGAAGCATCTCTGGCAAATCGATTGCAACCTACGCAAAACTCACAGTTGTCTCTACATCAAAGTTGAGTCTGCGAGTTGTAAGAACTTCATCCAAGGTATGCAAGGTTGTCGGCACGTCCTTAAAGGGCTTAAAAGCAGGTACCTGCAAAGTGACAGTATCGGTCAAGCCAAAAAAGGGATCGACGAAGTCACAGACTGTCTCCATCAAGGTCGTGAAGTAACCAGAGTCGCCGCCCGCCCCCTTCGTTTCAAAATCGACGTTCAGTCCACAGGACAAAAAACGTCGGAAAACCGAACACTCATTTTCAAAAGCGATCCCCCCGCCTCGGCTCTTGCATTTCTCCCGCCCCCGGCACACCCCAGCCACTACCGTAGACACATGGCCCCGAACGCAATAGACCTCGCAGCTGAACTGCAATTCGCGTTGTCGCTTGCCGATGCTGCTGACGCTCTCACTCTCCCCCGCTTTTCCGCACGCAATTTCACAGTTGACCTCAAGGCAAACCAAACAGAAGTCACCGAAGTTGACCGCGGCACTGAAACGTTGATCATGGATCTCATTCGTGCGCAACGCCCTCACCACGCTTGGTACGGAGAAGAACACGGCTCTGGTGGCGACGGTGAATACACATGGGTCATTGACCCAATCGACGGCACATCAAACTTCGTACGCGGTGTTCCCGTTTGGGCAACCCTGATTGGTCTCGTCCATCGCGACCGCGGCCCCGTTCTTGGCGTTGTGTCTGCTCCCGCCATGGCAACTCGCTGGTGGGGCTATGAAGGCAGTGGTGCATTTTGCAACGGACACGCCATTCATGTCAGCGATGTCACGTCTCTCTATGACTCTCACCTCTCTATTACGGCAAACGATGCATGGAGCAGTGCCGGCAAGAGCCAGAACATTGCACGCCTCACACAAACAGTGAAACGAGTGCGCGGCTTTGGCGACTTCTGGCAACACATGTTGGTCGCTCAAGGTGCCGTTGATATTGCAGTCGACGCAATCGGACTCGAGCCATACGACATCGCAGCCTTAGTCCCCATCGTTCACGCAGCAGGTGGAACATTGTCAGATCGAACAGGCACATCTAACTGGCGCGCCGACTCTGCCATCTCCACCAACACTGCGTTGCATAACGATGTCATCGCAATCTTGAACTCCTAAGTTCTCTTTCCAAAAGTAAAAACACCCCGCACACATAACTGTTGAGGCCGATGTGGTGTAATGGCAGCACATCAGACTTGTCACTCTGAAGGCAGCGGTTCGATTCCGCTCGTCGGCTCCTCACAAAACAAACGGCAGTGCTTGTGCACAGCTCTACTGCACTGACGACGCAGGACAGGCCAAGTAGTCAGAGGCGGAACCGCGAGGTTCCGTCTCTGTTTTTTCTCTATAGACTTTGGTTTAGAGTGACAAGTCTGATCAGGAGCCCCGCGGTGTAAATCGCGGGGCTTTTGCTATCCCCGCGGTCAAAGCCCCGCGACCAACCGCAACTACACTTACCTCATGAGCCTCACCGAGCAGACCGGCAAGAAAACCGTCATTCGTAACGCACAGCTGGTCGACGGCAGTGGCGCACCACAAACAACAGCTGACGTCATGTTTGAAGATGGCATCATTCGCGAAGTCTCGCCAGCAGGCAAAGCACCAACAGCTCATGCACACCGCATCATCGACGCCGACGGTCTTCTCCTTACTCCTGGCTGGGTAGACATTCACACCCACTACGACGCACAAGCAACATGGGACCCCTGGCTCACGCCAAGTAGTTGGCACGGTGCCACCACTGTTGTCATGGGTAACTGTGGTGTTGGGTTTGCACCAGCTCACGAAGATCGCCACGAATGGCTGATCGAGTTAATGGAATCAGTCGAAGACATTCCAGGTTCTGCAATGACAGAAGGTCTCACATGGGGCTGGCGTTCGTTTCCTGAATACTTAGACACTCTCGATGCTCAACCGCGCGTCATCGACATCGGCACACAAATTGGCCACAGTCCCCTACGCGCCTATGTCATGGGTGAACGCGGTGCTTCTAACGAACAAGCATCCGATGCCGACATCTCCTCTATGTCACAAATGGTTGCTGAAGCAATGGCTGCCGGCGCTCTTGGTTTTTCCACCAGCCGCACCCCTATTCACAAAACAAAAGCGGGTGATGTCATCCCTGGCACCCACGCAGAACAAAACGAACTCTTCGGTATTGCACAAGGCCTCGCTAAAACCGGCGGCATCTTTCAGTTCGCTCCTGAACACAAGATTCTCCCTGTTGATGAATGGCCGTGGATGCGCGAACTCGCCGGCAGTTTCCCGAACGTCACTGTCAGTGTGAACCTCAACCAAGACGATGCAGCACCAGACGTGTGGAAGACAGTTCTCACCCAACTAGACGCAGCTCAACAAGACGGCCTCAATATCGTCGCCCAAGTTGCCGGACGTTCCATTGGTGTTCTCATGTGTCTCGAGGGAAGCTTCCACCCTCTTGCCTTCCACCCTGCATGGCAAGACATCGCACACTTGCCTCACGACCAAAAAGTCAAAGCACTCAAAGACGCAACACTGCGCAACAAGTTCGTCAATGAAGTTCCCCGCGACAACGGTTTCTTTGAACACATCGTTCTCTCACGTCTCTGGAAGATGTTCCCCGTTACAGACGCCAACATCAACTACGAACCAAACCCAAAGACTGATTCCATTGATGCCCT
>JBIISL010000067.1:0-8655 GCA_044341035.1 Ilumatobacteraceae bacterium
CGGCAATTGCATCTGCCATCTCTTTACGGCCATGACCAATTTGGCAATACCAAAGACTGCCGATGGCATCTATGTATTCGTTGCCCTTGTCATCCCACAGAAGCGCCATGTCGCCACGCACCATATTGATGAATGCATCAGATGATGGTTTTGCAAAGGAGTGGAGGAGATTGCTTGGCATGTGACTACTGTACGCCAGCGAATGCTGGCGCGAAGTTAGATGCGCTCGATGATTGTGGCCGTACCCATGCCACCGCCGGTGCACATGGTGATGAGGCCGGTTGTCTTGTTCTGGCGCTCAAGTTCGTCGACCAAGGTGCCAATCAGCATGGCGCCGGTTGCTCCGATGGGGTGGCCAAGGGCCATTGCGCCACCGTTCACGTTGACCTTTGCAGGGTCAACGCCAGTGTCTTTGAAGAACTTCAATACAACGGCTGCAAAAGCCTCATTGACTTCAAAGAGATCGATGTCGTCGAATGTCATGCCAGCCTTTTTCAGAACGAGCTTTGCGGCTGGTCCTGGAGCTGTGAGCATGATGACTGGTTCTGTACCGGCAACTGCGCTCATGATGATGCGCGCGCGTGGCTTGAGGCCATGAGCTTTTGCGTAGTCAGGTGAAGTCACAAGAACTGCTGCGCCACCATCAACAACACCAGAAGAGTTTCCACCGTGGTGAACGTGATTGATGCCCTTGATGTGAGGGTATGCAAGGCGTGCAGTTTCGTCGATGGTGAGACCTTCAGGATCCTTTTTGTATCCGCCCATACCTTCGAAGCTTGGGGTGAGTTTTGCGAGGTCGGCGAGTGTTGTGCCTGCACGAGGGTGCTCATCAACTGCGAGTGCAAGAGTTCCGTCGTCGTGGTAAATCGGAATCAGTGAACGCTCGAAGCGGCCTTCTGCAATTGCGACAGCGGCACGGCGCTGGCTTTCAACAGCAAGTGCGTCGCATTGTTCGCGGGTGAAGCCCTCGGTAGTTGCAATGAGGTCAGCAGAAATTCCCTGCGGAACCATGTTGTACTGATCACGTAGGTGATTGTTGTTGGCGGTGAAACCATCAACATGCATTGGTGATGGACGTGACATTGATTCAATGCCACCAGCAACCACGATGTCTTGCATTCCGGACAACACGCCCATGGCTGCGAAGTTCACGGCCTGCTGACCAGAACCGCAGAAACGGTTCAGTGTGACGCCAGGAGCTTCGAGAGCCCAGCCAGCGTCAAGTGCTGACATGCGTGCGATGTCCATGGAATGGTCGCCGCTGCCGGCGCCGCAGCCCATGATGACGTCGTCAACTGCCGCGGTGTCGAAACCGACGCGATCCTTTAGGCCATTGAGAACTTGAGCGAGGATGCGTTGCGGGTGCACGTTATGAAGGGCGCCGGTGTCTTTGCCCTTTCCTCGTGGTGAGCGAACTGCGTCGATAATCCAGGCTTCACGTTCCATTGGGTCTCCCTTGGCTGCAGGGGCTGAGTTTCAGCCACCTGTGGTGTACGCACTAAACCTTATGGCACGGCATGTTGTGTCGAACCATTGAGGAGGCGCCGTCATGGCCCAATTTCAGACTCTTGAAGTATCAGTAGACGGTTCATTGGGGCGCCTGCAGATGGCTCGCCCTGAACGTCTGAACGCACTCTCACGCCAGGCATTGCAAGACCTGGCCGCAGCTGCTCGTTGGTTTGATGAACAACGTGAGGTCAAAGTAGTCATTGTTTCTGGTCAGGGACGGTCGTTCTCCGCTGGGTTTGACCTTGGTGATTTTTCGAACCCAGATCCAGAGTGGGGTATTCGCGAAAGCGCAGACCTTGGGCGCATCATGGCTGAGACAGTTACCAACATGAATGCATTGACCATTGCAGCAATTCAGGGGCACTGCATCGGTGGCGGACTCATCGTCGCAATCAGTTGTGACCTACGTATTGCGGCAGAGTCAGCAGTTTTTCAAATTCCAGAAGTAGATCTTGGAATTCCACTTGCATGGGGTGGCATTCCGCGATTGGTACGTGAGATTGGTCCGGCTGCAACAAAGGAATTGGTGCTTACATGTCGACGGTTCTATCCGGAGGAAGCAAAATCGTTGGGATTCTTGAATGCAGTTGTTCCTGATTCAGACCTAGTAGCTCATGTTGATGCATTGGCGTTGTCACTGGCTGCAAAGCCTGGCTACTCATTGCGCACTACGAAGCAACAAGTCAATGCGGTAACTGAAGAAATGATTGGTACTGCACGCAACGCCAACGATGCAGACTCATTGGTAATTGCAACATACGATGCTGAAAGTCGAGCAGCAAGTGCTGCATATTTGAAATCAAGAAACAAAGGGTAAACACATGAGCACAACAAAAGTTTTCGTCCACGGCAATCCAGAAACGTCAGCAGTGTGGTCATTGCTGGTCGCTGAATTGAAGAAGCGGGGAGTGGACAACATCGTGTTGCTGACGCCTCCAGGTTTCGGTGCTCCGACTCCTGCAGGTTGGGGTGGCACCATGCGTGAGTATCGCGACTGGCTCATTGCGGAACTTGAAGCAATTGGTGGAGAGATTGACCTAGTGGGTCATGACTGGGGCGCGGGTCATGTGTATGGCGTTCTTAGTGAGAAACCCGGCATTGTGCGGTCGTGGGCAGCTGATTGTGCAGGTCTGTTGCACGCTGATTACCAATGGCATGACATGGCGCAAGGCTGGCAAGCCCCCGAACTTGGTGAACAAATGGTTGCAGGCATGGTCGCAATGCCTGATGATCAGTTCGTTGATGCGTTCAGTGGTTTAGGCATGACACGAGAAACTGCAGCAGATGTGAAATCACACATCAATGATGAAATGGCTCGTTGCATTTTGGCGTTGTATCGCGATGCGGCACAGCCTGCAATGGTGGCCGTGGGTAAACAGTTTGTTTCTGCACAACCCAAAAACGGATTAGTCATCATTGCTGAAGGCGATCACTTTGCCGGGTCACTTGAGACCATGACATCTGTTGCAAACAGCGTTGGTGCTGACATTTCAGTGTTGCCTGAAGTAGGGCACTGGTGGATGTGTCAACGCCCTGACTTGGGTGCTGACATTCTGATGGCCCATTGGGCCAGCCTGTAAAAAGCCGTTAGGCCTTGTAGGCCGCAACAATCGGTGCAAGTTCTGTTGGTGTTGCGCCGTGCATGATGACGCCATCACAACCAAGTGCAAACTGATTGCGAATTGCTGCAACACATTGTTGTGGAGTTCCTGTCGCGGATGGTGCAAGCCATTCTTCGGGAATCAGTGGCGCAACACGCTCAAGATCTTCGGTGGTTCCCTTTGCATCAAGTGCTCCAGGGAAGGTACGCACAAATTCATCAGCTCTGAAATGCTTCAAGACTTCAGGGTCCCAATTGTTGGTACGCACCATGAGGTCGCCATAGGCCTGCAGATACGTTGCCAATCGTCCGACAGTTTTCTTTAGTCGTAGCGCAGGGTCAATGTGGTCACCAATAGTTGCAAAGCATGACCACACTTTTACGGCGGCAGGGTCACGGCCTGCTTGTTCTGCTGAACGTTTCACTGTTTGCACTGCGCGCTGCGTTGTTTCGTCTGTAAAAAAAGTATGCAAGATCACATTGTCGTATGCACGCCCTGCCATCTCTAGAGTCTGTGGGCCAAACACGGTGATGCTGAGTGGGATATCTAAATCAAATGCAGGGTCAAGCCGAAGAACTGGGTACTTGCCTGTGATGTCTTCATAACCCATCACTGTTTCGCCATGCCACAACTGGCGCATCAGAAGCGCGAACTTTTCCATTGAATCAGTAGTTGCCAGAGGCATGCCGTATGCCTTGAACATGGCGTCGATGCCGCGGCCAAGGCCAAGGCTAAAACGACCTTCTGACAAGAGATGCAAGGTACTTGCCCATGAAGCAGTGACCAGCGGGTGACGAGTGGTGTGGTTGGTGGCCGCCGTGATGATGTTGATGGAGTCGGTAACTGCAACGGCAGCTCCGGTTAAAGCACCGGCTTCTTTAATGTTGAAACGCTCAGAAATGAAAGCGGTGCCAAGCCCCATGGCTTCTGCGTCAGCCAATTCTCCCAGCATGTCTCGCGGTGATTTGGGAGCTCCAGCCAGTGTGTAAAAGCCAAGTTCAGGGTGAGCAGGAAGTGAAGCCATGTCTGTGACAGTACCTGTATGGCATGCCTCATGGCAGAATCGGCGTAGTCAATTCTTTAGGGGAATCATGAATCGCATCGAAATTGAAAAGAAGCTCAATGAAGATAGGGCCTGGCTGTTGGAGACCTATTCCCAACTGACAGACGACCAGTTGTTCGGAGACCTCACTCCGAGCGAGCACGATCCATCGAACTTCTGGTCAGCTCTTGACCACCTTGCGCATTTGGCATTAATTGAACGCAACTTCGCAGCAATGATTCGTCGCCATATCAGTGGTCATAAGAATCCGGTCGGATTGGCATCTGATGATTCAGGTGCTCCTCGTACGCGCGATCAGATAATGGCATCAGTTCACGCCATGACAGAAGAATGGCAACTGCAGCATCATGGAAAGTCACTGAATGAAGTGGTGGCACTTGGTGCAAGTGCACGCGCAGTGTCGTTAGAGCTACTTAGTGAACTGACGGATGCGCAACTGGAAGAAGTATTGCCAGGTGCGCCATGGGCTGACGGAACAGTAGGCGGAGTCATCGCAGCCAATGCTGATCATGGTCGCATGCATTGGAAATGGGCAAAGGATGCCGGCGTCCTTGAGCACCACTAATACGAACAATGGTTGATAAGGACACTCCTGTTGCACCCGATGTTGTTGGGTTACTTGAAGGCATCAGCACGACGCGTGCGATTCGTCGTTATCTCGATGAGCCAATTCCAGAACAAGTACTGCGCGACATCATGTTTGCTGCCACGCGAGCACCAAGCGGAAGCAACAGGCAACCATTTCGTTTCATTGTTCTTGCTGACTCCGACATTGCACAACAAGCAAAGACATTGATTGCTACTGGTGCTCAGAAGGTGTGGAACTACAAGCGAACAGATGACGGCTATGAAAAAGGCTCGGGCGTTGTTGAAGATTCACCTAAGGCCCGCATGGCTCACACGATGCAACAGTACGTAGACAACTTCGCAAAAGTTCCTGTGTTGGTTCTTGCTGTGTTGGTGAGGTATCGCGAACAGAATCCCACTGAAGGAGCATCGGTGTACCCGGCGTGTCAGAACTTGTTGTTAGCTGCACGTGGACTTGGGTACGGGGGAGTCATCACTGGGTTTCATGGCTTTGTAGAACCAGAGTTGCGAGCACTGCTTGGTATTCCAAATGACACCTTGATTGCAGCATCTATTTCACTTGGTAAGCCGGCGGGGCATCATGGCCCTGTACGGCGCGTGCCAATGGCTGGTCTTGTATACGGAGATGTGTGGGGTGAATCACCTGCGTGGGCAATTGATCCACCCGGGACTGCCTTTACAAAAGGTGGCCCGCCTAAGTAATTAGGCGCGTGCGAATTCGCGGATAACGCGACCCGGACGAGCTCCGGTGTGGTTTCCTTGTTCAGTCACAACTTGGCCATTCACAATTGTTGCGGCATAGCCACGAGACTTGATGAGCAAGCGACCAGTTTGGTTCGGAAAGTCATTCACATAAGTGGGTTGTCCTGATGACACTGTCTGTGGATCAAAAATGTTGATGTCTGCAAAATTTCCAACTTCAAGAGTTCCGCGCTTCTTCAAGCCCAATACTTCTGCAGGCATCTTGGTGAGTTTGCGAATGGCCTGAGGCAACGTGACAACACCACGTGTGCGGTACCAGTACTGCAAGTAATGCGTAGTGGCATCTGCATCACAGATCTGACCGATATGTGCGCCGGTATCTGCGAGACCTGGGTACACATGGTCAAGTGCGAGGAAATCTTCGAGGTCAGATGTATTGCGGTTAAAGAACCATGTGTTGAATAGTTCGAGACCGTTGCTTTCAATGAGTCGATCAATGACAAGTTCAACTGGGTGTACGCCTGCAGCTTCAGCAAGTTGAGCAATCGACACACCATTTTGTTCGTTGTAGTTAGGGGAGAACTCAGTTCCTAATGGGTAGATGTGATTCGGGTCGTACCACATTCCCTTCTCTTTGCCTTCTTCAACAAGTTCGGCACGTGTGGTGGCATTGCGCAAAGCAGCCACACGATCTTCGATGGTGGGAAGGTCCATTAGTGCGCGCCACTTCTTTCCTTTCACCGGAGAAATTTGAGCAAGCCCACACAATGATCCGCTAGGGCGGGTCATTCCTGCAGATGTAATGCGACCAGAGTTCGCACGGGTGTTGTTGAGGAATTGTCCGAACCCGTCTGCTGATCGCTTGTCGCCATTGCCGACACCACCTGAGAACAAAACGTCGCCGCAAGCCTCTGACATCGACTGCAGCAGATCAAATTCATGAGCTGCCTTCGTTGCAAAATCATTGACCGCTTGGAAGATTCCGCCGCCGCCAGCGTTTAGGCCATCTGCGATTGCTAGATACTCATCCTTTGGTGCAAGTGTGCCTGGCACGTAACGGCCATCTGGCACTACGTGCAACAAGATGCGTGACGTTGAGAAGCCAACTGCGCCACCTGCAACTGATTCGGCAACAATGTCGCTCATGCGTTGAAGTTCTTGTGCAGTTGCTGGCTCGTCGCTGAGTGAACGTTCACCCATCACGTTGTAACGAACTGCACAGTGACCCACCATGCCAACAATGTTCAGAGCAGGGTTGAGTTTTTCAACTGAATCCAAGTACTCGGGGTACGTCTCCCAATCCCATGCGAGGCCATTCAAGATTGCTTCACGTGGAATATCTTCAACGCTTTCCATCATCTCGGCGAGGAATTGCTCGTCGCCTTTTGCAACGGGAGCAAATGTCACGCCGCAGTTACCCATCAGCACAGTGGTGACCCCATGCCATGAACTAGATGTCATCAATGGATCCCAGCCCACTTGGGCATCGAGGTGAGTATGAAGGTCAATGAAGCCCGGTGTAACAGCTAAGCCCTTGGCATCAATTTCACGAGTTCCGATTTCACCGGTGAGGTCACCAATGAATGTCACGGTGTCGCCATCGATTGCGATGTCAGCTGTGTATCCGTCGCGGCCAGTGCCGTCGACGATGAGTCCGTTACGGATAATAAGGTCATGTGCCACGTTGTGCCCCCAAGTATGCGGTTTCTAGAACGATACACACTGTGTTCGGGGTCTGTATAGGTGGATGTCCTAGTCTTAGCCCTTACCCAAATCGATGGAGGAATCACATGTCAGACATGAGCGTGCAATCACTGTTTTCAGTGAAAGGGAAAGTTGCCCTAGTGACCGGAGGGTCACGCGGAATTGGAGAAATGATTGCTGCTGGCCTTCTGGCCAATGGAGCCAAGGTTTATATCTCTTCACGTAAGGCACAAGCCTGTGATGAAGCCGCAAAGCGCCTCATGGAAAACTTCGGTGGCGAATGCATCTCACTACCTGCCAATGTGGCGGAAATCGACGGCATCGAAGCCTTGGTTGCAGAAATTTCGAAGCGCGAAAAGCATCTCGACATTCTCATCAACAATGCAGGCGTGTCCTGGGGCGCTCCAATTGAAGAGTTTCCAGAAATTGGTTGGGACAAAGTAATGGACACCAATGTGAAGGGTGTCTTTTTCCTCACGCAGAAGTTGTTGCCGTTGTTGCAGGCGCGTGCCTCCAAAGAAGACACGTCACGAATCGTGAACATTGGTTCAATCGATGGCATTGGAACCCCTTCATTCGAAACCTATTCGTATGGCCCATCAAAAGCAGCCGTTCACTCGCTCACCAAAGTGTTGGCTGGCCGTCTTGCATCACGTCACATCCTCGTCAACGCAATTGCTCCCGGACCATTTCCTACATGGATGCTTTCCACCGGAGTTGGCGGCGGCGGCGATGTTGAGAACACCGACTGGGAATCAGTTGGTCGCATGAACCCGGTCGGTCGTGTTGGCTCTCCGGAAGACATTGCAGGGTTGACTTTGTATCTGTGCTCGCGGGCCGGGTCCTTCACTGTTGGTGAAGTCATTACCTGCGATGGCGGTTCGCTCCTGCGGTAAACAGGACGCTCTAGTTATTCGCGAAGACGACGGTCCTGCTTCTTGGCAGAGTCACGTTTTTTACTGTCAAGGCGTCTCTCTATAGATCCGCGTGTAGGTCGAGTCTTTTTTCGTGGTGCAGGGGGAGGGGCCGAAGCCTCATTGAGTTTCTCTGTGAGTTGTTCAACGCATAAGACCCGGTTGCGCCACTGACTGCGACTTGTTTGGCATGTGATCGAGATTTCCTCGTCAAACGTTTCTTCAAATCGGGCTCGGATGGTGGCAGAGCATGAGATGTCGGCCAATGCAATTGTCAATGTGGCTTTCGTTGAGTTCTTGTTGACATTCTGTCCACCTGCGCCAGATGACCGAGAAAAAGTCCACACCAGCGCATCGGCTTTAATGCGCACGCCTCGCGCCGCACGTAGATCTTCGTCGGGAGACATATGTCCATTATGAATCATTACCGTCGTACTATTTAGCTATGTCTCAGCACAATGATGTAGAACCGGTGATTGTGACGCCACGGCTAGAGCTTCACCACATTGGAAGTGCCGATTTGATCACGCTGTTTGAGGACCCGATGAACCTTTCCATCTATGAGGGAATGCCG
>JBIISL010000022.1:0-27323 GCA_044341035.1 Ilumatobacteraceae bacterium
ATTTCTCAACGAGCAACCATGCCAACATTCCACTTGCGGCAGCAAGATGCGTGTTCACAAGTGCTTGTGCTGCAAGTCCATTTGCCAACAGTGCAGAGCCGGCATTGAACCCGAACCAACCGAACCATAAAATTCCTGTGCCAAGCATGACGAACGGAAGATTGTGTGGAGGCATTGCCTCACGTGGCCAGCCTTTACGGTTACCCAACACAAGGATGACTGCAAGAGCTGCTGCTCCAGCATTGATGTGCACCACTGCTCCACCTGCGAAGTCGAGTGCGCCGCGTTGGAATAACCAACCGTTAGGGCTAAACACCCAGTGCGCAACAGTGGGGTAGACGATGATTGCCCAGATACCAATGAGAATTGCGTAGGCAGAAAATTTCAAACGATCAGCAGTTGCACCTGTAATTAGTGCAGGGGTAATAACCGCAAACATCATCTGGTAGGCAAAGAATGCGATAACCGGAATAGCTAATGCAAAGTCGCCTGTATATCCAGGAAGGGATTCAATAGTTGCGAGGTCTTTCATCAAGGCAAAGTCAAAGTTGCCGATGTATTTGCCAGTGCCACCAAACGCGAGGCTAAAACCTGCGACAGCCCACAACACGCTGATGAGGCCCATTGCAAAGAAGTTCTGCATCAACATGCCAAGAACATTCTTTGAGCGGACCATGCCGGCGTAAAAGAACGCAAGCCCTGGGGTCATGAAAGCTACGAGGGCTGCTGAGGTCAGCACCCAAGCCGTAGCTCCCGAATCAATAGTTGCACTAAATATCATTTCTATGTCTCCTGTACTTGTGATGACGAGACAAATTTAGAAGTGCGTTGTTTCTGGATTGTTTCTAAACGATGAAAGGAATATCAAGTCGGTTTTTCTTTTTATTCAGAGCGTGTGATGTACCAGCGAAGATCGAAGCGAAATCAATGGGTCGCCCTTGGGGCAGGCACCTTGAGGAGATTTTCGTGCACATTTTTGCGGTTAGGAGCCCAATTTTCCTGTCTGTCAGCCCTCTGTGAACGGTGTGTAAACAGACACATTCGTTCAATGTGTGGAAATGGCGGCACGTACGACAGAATTGTCCCTCATGGAACTTACCTACGCCCCCGAAGACGAACTATTCCGCGCCGAAATCCGTGCGTGGCTCCAAGAGAACCTGCCGAAGGGTTGGTTCGACAAAGGTTTTGAAATGAGCAACGACGCTCGTGACAAGTTCAACAGCGAATGGCCAAACAAATTGTTTGAAGGCGGATGGATCTGCGCCACGTGGCCAACGGAATACGGTGGCAAGGGTTTGACAACAATGCAAGGCGTTGTGCTGTCAGAAGAGTTTGCAAATGCAAAAGCTCCGATGCGCGCTGACTTCTTTGGTGACACTCTCGTAGGCCCAACACTTCTTCAGTGGGGAACCGAAGAGCAGAAGAAAGAATTCCTTCCACAAATTCTCAATGGTCAAATGCGTTGGTGTCAGGGATTCTCCGAGCCAAACTCAGGCTCAGATCTCGCAAGCTTGAAGACAACTGCAGTTCTTGACGGTGATGAATGGATCATCAATGGCCAGAAGGTGTGGACCACACAAGGCCACCATGCTGACTATTGCTTCTTGCTGACGCGTACAGATCCTGATGCGCCAAAGCACAAGGGCATTTCCTACCTGTTGGTGCCAATGCGTCAGCCCGGTGTTGAAGTACGCGGAATCGTGCAGCCTGATGGCACCGCAGAATTCTGCGAAGTGTTCTTCGACAATGCACGTTGCCCTAAGAACAACGTTGTTGGCGGAATCAATAATGGTTGGGTAGTTACCAACTCAACCTTGGCATTCGAGCGTGGAATGTCTGCAACCACCGGCTATCGCCGCTTTGAAGCGGAATACAAGGCCATGGTTCGTGGCGCAAAGGAAAATGGGGCAATCAACGACCCACAAATTCGTCAGCGCCTCATGGATTTCTACATGAAGATTCAAATCTTGAAGATCAACGGACTCCGTTCATTGTCAACCACGTTGATGAACAAGAAGGATCCGAGCATGGCAGCACTCGGTGCAACCAACAAGATGTTCTGGACCGAAATGCACCAACGTGCAATGGAGCTTGCTCTTGATATCTCAGGTGCAAATGCAATGCTCGTTGATTACGCAATGGGTGATGCCAACTGGCCAGGCACTTCACGTGATAAGCGTCGTGACGGGTACCCGGTCAGCGGCATGATGTCATCGTTCTTCTTCTCACGTTCAGAAACCATCTGGGGTGGAACGAGTCAGATTCAGCGCAACATCGTTGGTGAGCGAGTGCTTGGTCTTCCTAAAGAGCCAAACAACAAATAGTTCAGAGAAGCGCTACGAACATGCCAATTGAACAAATTGGCTTTTCGCGTCGTACGTATCAGGCACCTTTTGGTGTCGTCACTGTGGTGGGTTCAGCTCTAGGAATTCGTTACGTGTTGTTTTCTGACGATGCGCATCCGAAACCTCTCGAGCATCTTCGTATTTCTGATACTGCAATTCATGACTCAGTCAATGAGGCAATCAAGCAACTTGAAGAATATTTCAATGGTTCTCGGCGAGACTTCGAACTACCACTAGATCTGCGCGGAACAGAATTTCAAGTTGCAGCATGGACTGCATTAGCTGATATTCCGTACGGTCATACAGCTTCGTACGGTCAACAGGCAGCATCGATTGGTCGTCCGAAGGCCGTGCGTGCAATTGGTGGCGCAAATGGGCGGAACCCAGTGGCAATCGTGTTGCCGTGTCACCGCATAGTGGGTGCAGATGGTTCTCTCACTGGTTTCGGTGGGGGAATAGAAGTAAAGAAGTGGCTACTTGATCACGAACAGGGCAACCTTCACGGTGCAACTAGTAATCGCGCATAGATTGTTCATGTGAAAACCGCGTCGTCAATCCTTGCAATTGTTCTGATTGTCGCGTGTGTTGGTTCGGCAATTATGGATTTTTGTAAGCCAGAACAACTGCTTGCAACAATGCAAAAGTTAAAAGTGCCGGCGGAACGCTTACCAATGCTTGGGGCTATCAAAATTCTTGGCGCAATCGGTCTTGCCGTCGGATTCGAAAGAATTCGAATCGGCGAGTTAGCCGGTGTCGGTTTGTGTTTCTACTTCGCAATAGCAACAGTGACGCATACGCGTATCAAGGACTCGGTGAAAGACACAGCACCTGCATTCTTTCTCTTTGTGTTGTCGATCCTGTACGTACTAACGACAGTTGCTTCATAACTACTTAGTCACGCATCTTTAGCCACTCGGTGTCGTCACGCCCGAGTGCCTTTGCGCGTTTTGAGATCCACAACGGTGTCTCCATAGGCAGGCCGGCTTCGATATCTGCCACCATCTGGCCATTTTCATCCCACATATGACAGGTATTGAGGTTTGAGGCGTATGCCATTTTTCTACGTTGGTCTGCGGAGACCTCACTTGTCTCGGTTGTACCAAGCGCAGCACCAACACGCATTGACCATCCGCTTTGAATTGCAACTGGCGCCATTGCTGCAAGAAGCGCACCGATGTGTGTGCATCCACGTGGACCACCAAATAAATCTTTTACTTGCTTATTAAAACCACGAGCGATTGAGAGTCCCACGAGTTTTTGATAGTCGGGTTCAATATCTGTGCAATGAGTGTGGGGACGTTCATGGAAGGTGACACTAACTTTTTGAATCACAAACAAAGGAAATGAAATTTCAAGATCGACAACCATGTGATGTACCCATAACGGGTCCGGATCTCCCGCCAAGTAAAGACCAGCTGGCTTCTCGTCGCACACAACTCCGCGTAATAAGAAGAGGTCATCGTTCATCTTGTAAGTCCGGACTTCATAGAAGCGGGTATGGATAAGTTCGCCGCCTTCTGGGGCTGCAGGGAAATAATCACGTGTTGGCACGCCTTCTACTGTGGCAGAGGCGCCGCATTAACTACGACTCGAAGAGCAATTAGTCCCATTTAGGTAGTGCAAATAAGAGAATTCCTGTGACAAAGAAATTGTCGATTACGTGGAACTTATGGAATGCCTTACACGACATTCCTTCCTACTGTGATGTGTGAACAGATTGTTGACACAGAGAGTAGTAACAAAAATGTCAGACAAAACCACCAGAAATCCGTTTCTCGCAAGTAGCGATTTCCTCTTTTCGTTAATGATGTTGGCAGTTATCGCCATGGTCGTTTCGATCGGTGCAATCGGAATTGTGTCAGTCGCAAAGAATGGCGGATCATCTTCAGAAACGCTTACTCCGAGTGGTTCTTCCACAGTTGAGGTCACGTTGACTGAATTTGCAATTGCATTCAGTCCTTCAGTTATTCCGCCAGGCAATGTTGTTTTCAATGTTCATAATGCTGGTGCCGCACAACACAACTTGGCAGTTGCGAGTCTCAACAAGCGCACAGCCACGCTTGACGCTGGCGTGCATGTGTTGCTCGATCTTGGCAATGTGACAAGTGATATCAATGTCATCTGTGAAATTCCTGGTCATGCGGACTCCGGTATGAAGGCAACATTGAAGGTCAGTGCTGATGCATCCGCAACTCCAGACACTGTGGCCATGATTTCTAATGAAGAAATGGACGCAGCGATGGATGCAGTTGCAAAACGGTTTCCTGAAAAGACGGCGGGTCTAGGTGGCCAAGAACTGAAACCGACGATTTCTTCCGACGGTTACAAGCAGTTCGACCTCACCGCAAAGATTGTGGACTGGGAAGTTGAAGGCGGCAAGGTCGTAAAGGGGTGGGCATATAACGGCCAAATTCCTGGCCCACAGTTGCGCGCAAATGTCGGCGACAAGATTCGTATCCGTTTGAAGAATGACCTTCCTGAATCGACATCAATGCACCTTCATGGTGTTCGGGTACCAAACGCAATGGATGGTGTTGACCCTTACACGCAACCTGCAATCAAGCCTGGTGAAACATTCGATTACGAGTTCACAGCAACAGAAGTTTCAGTCGGCATGTATCACTCGCACCACAATGCTCAAGTCCAGATTCCGAACGGCCTTGCTGGGTCAATTCTGATTGGTGATTGGAAAACTTCCACTATGAAGGCAGCAGGCAATCGCCTGAAAGACTCAAATGGAAAAGTTGATCAAGAAGTAGTGATGGTGTTGAACGATGCCGGGACAATCGGGTTGTCATTGAATGGCAAGTCATTCCCCGCAACAGCTCCTTATCTCATGAAGATTGGCGAGACAATGCTGGTGCATTATTACAACGAAGGCCTGATGTCGCACCCAATGCATATGCATCAACCCACCGGACTTGTGGTTGCTCGTGATGGAGTAATGCTTGAGAATCCATTTTTTGCAGACACCATCAGCGTTGCTCCGGGCGAGCGTTGGTCGGTGTTATACACCGCGCAAGACGCTGGCGTCTGGGCGTGGCATTGCCACATCTTGACCCACGCTGAGACCCCAATGGGTATGAAGTACATGGTGACTGCAGTCATCGTTAGTTAGACCCCCCTCTAACAAGGATCGGGCCTGGGGTGTAAACCTCGAGCCCTTTTTCTATTTCTGATGTTCAATTCAGGCAGACTGATGAGATGACCTCGCTTAAAGACGCCCTCAAATCAGATCTCACTGCCGCTATGAAGGCCGGGGACAACATGCTGAAGTCCACATTGCGCATGGCCATTGCTGCCGTGATGAATGCCGAAGTTGCCGGAACCGAAGCAGTTGAGTTGTCTGATGATCAGGTGCTGAAGATCCTGCAAGCTGAAACGAAGAAGCGTCTTGAGTCGGCAGAGATTTACACCCAGGCGGGTCGCACCGATGCTGCTGCCCAAGAATCTGCTGAGGCAGAAATTCTGTCGCGCTACCTTCCGGCCGCTATGAGCGACGATGAGTTACTTGTGATTGTGAATGAAGAAGTTACAGCTTCAGTTGCTGCGGGCAATGAAGGTGCAAAAGCAATGGGCCTTGTTGTGAAGGCAGTTCGTGCTCGTGCAGGCTCAAGTGCCGATGGCGCAAAGATTGCTGCTCTAGTGAAGAGCGCGCTCGGCTGATGACATCGACAACGCCAGGTCCTGACGTTGCGCCCGTATCTTCAACAATGCAACGCGCTGTTGAAGCTCTGCGTCGCACTATGAAGGCGATCTACCACGTGCACCCAGAGCATGACAGTGAAGACATCGCTTCTGTTGCGGAGCTTTTGGAAAAAGAAATCACAGCTGCCGGCACGATGGGTCTCGGCCAGCCATCACTCGAGCGTCACACGCGTAGCCCACTTAATGGCACCATGAATCCGATGGCGCCGCCAATGACTTTTGAATACGGCGAGAAGAGCATTACGGCAAAAGTTCGTTTCCATGAGGGGTACCAAGGACCCCCTGCATGCGTACATGGTGGCATCGTGGCTGCACTGCTTGATGATGCACTTGGTCGAACGCGCCACCTCACAGGTCGAAACTGCGTGACGGGTTCTCTGAACATCACCTACAAGCGACCAACGCCTCTAAACGCTGACCTTTTAGTCAGCGCCAGAATCGATGAGATTCACGAGCGCAAGTTCATTGTCAGCGGCGAAATCACCTATGACGGCCAGATAACGGCCTCTGCTGTGGGGGTCTTTGTGTTCTTAGACACGGAAAAATTCAATGCACTCGTTTCTGATGCCCGTTCAGCGTCGCGCTGAAGCAACAATAAGGTGGGTCAACCACTTGAAAGGTCAAGCACTCTTATGTCTGATGAGCTAATTCTCGATTCACTTCGCCGCCGTTTCCGCGCACTGTTCTCTTTGTATGAAGATGCCACTGCAACCATGACACTTGAACAAGTGAACCATCGTGAGAAGGCACGCGTGATGCCGATCGCATTCTCGCTATTTCATTACGTGAACATGATTGATGCCTCGATGATGATGTTGAATGGCGAGATGTTCTTGTGCAACGACGAAATTCTTGATGCAATCAACCCCGGCATTCGTGACCACGGTAAGCACAAGACAGTGGATGAGATGGATGTTCAACAAATAGGAAACTATGAAGCGTTCCTTGACTACATGAACAAAGTCTTTGCTCGCATCGAAACTTGGTTGGCAACATTGAAGCCAGAAGACCTCACTCGTCTCGTTGTGCCTCGTCCTTTCGGTCCGCAAGTCATAAACACATTCTCGGCTCGCGTTGCTGGCCCCGAGGGAATCACTGTTCTTGACGGCGTCGAGTGCTGGCTCTACCAACACGGCATGCGCCACATGGGAGAAATTGAACTGTCCCGCGCCTTCGTTGGCCTGCAAGGCATGACTTCCTAGAAAATCGGTTGGCGCCCACGGCAGGAATTGAACCTGCGACCCCTTGCTCCGGAGGCAAGTGCTCTATCCGCTGAGCTACGTGAGCGTGACGTGAATAATCACGATGATCCTAAGTCTACGCCACGAAATATTGGAACCCCGTCTGCGGTGTTGTACAAGGCAGAATAGAAGCCCATGGCTGATCCGTTTATTTCCGTTGCCGAACGCTTGGCACCCGCATTCGCGGCTGTTGCCGGCGGTACGTGCGACCCTGTGGTTCGCCCAAGCGACAGGGCAGATGGTCAGGCAAACGGGGCACTTGCTCTCGCAAAGAAACTAGGGATCCAGCCTCGCGAGGTAGCGCAGCAAGTTCTTGACGCTGCGGGTGATGTGTCTGACATGTTGGCGTCAACTGAAATTGCTGGCCCTGGGTTCATCAACTTGGTCTTTTCAAATTCGTTTATAGCCGAGCAACTATCTCTTGCAACTCATGATGCGCGTTTAGGCGTGCGTGCATCATCAGACCCTCACACCGTAGTTGTCGACTATTCAGCACCGAACGTTGCGAAGGAAATGCATGTGGGGCATCTTCGCTCCAGTGTCATTGGTGATGCGTTGGTACGGGCATTGATGTTTGTTGGCCACACTGTTGTGCGCGAAAATCACATTGGTGACTGGGGTACGCCCTTCGGCATGCTGATTGAACATCTCATTGACGTGGGCGAAGATAACGCTGCGCATGAATTAGGTGTTGGCGATCTTGATGGCTTTTACAAGGCCGCTCGTCGCAAGTTTGAAGATTCTGATGAATTCAAAGGTCGTGCGCGTGCCCGTGTTGTCATGCTGCAAGGCGGCGATGAAGACACATTGCGTTTGTGGCGAACACTGGTCAGCGAAAGCACCCGCTATTTCAACCAGGTGTATCGCCAACTTGATGTGTTGCTCACTGATGATGACCTGATGGGGGAGAGTGCGTACAACCCCATGCTTGCCCCAGTTGTTGAACGTCTGCGTGAAGCAAAGTTGTTGGAAGAGAGCGACGGAGCCGAAGTGGTGTTCGTTGAAGGCTTTACAAATAGAGACAACGAACCGTTGCCGCTGATTATTCGCAAAGGCGATGGCGGGTACAACTACGCAACATCGGACTTAGCGTGCGTTATTGATCGTGTTGAACGCCTTGGTGCGCGGTCACTTCTTTATGTGGTGGGTGCACCACAAGCACAACACCTACAAATGGTCGAAGCTGTTGCTCGCAAAGCTGGCTGGTTGCCAGACGGATTCATCATGAATCATGTGTCGTTTGGCAGTGTGCTTGGGTCTGACCGCAAAATGTTGAAGAGTCGTTCTGGTGGAGAGACTGTGAAATTGAATGCGCTGCTTGATGAAGCAGTCGAGCGTGCAGAAGTGTCTGTTGCCGAAAAGAACCCTGATATGTCCGCTGCAGACAGAACTGCAGTGGCAACCATGGTGGGTATTGGGGCTGTTAAGTATTCAGACCTCAGTTCTGACCGAGTGAAGGACTACATCTTTGACTGGGAACGTATGTTGTCTTTTGAAGGCAATACAGCGCCCTACTTGCAATACGCTCACGCACGAATCTGCAGCATTTTCCGTCGTGCTGGAATCGATAGAGCTTCTATTCGTGATGTTGTGCCAACATTGGTCGAGGTACAAGAGCGTGACTTGGCTTTGCGTATTCTGCGTTTCGATTCAGCTGTTTGGGAAATGGTCGACACATTAGGACCGCACAAACTTTGTACCTACCTGTTTGATCTGGCAACTGACTTCACGTCGTTCTACGAACATTGTCCTGTGCTGAAGGCCGACAACGACGCGATGCGAGATTCTCGTCTTGCTTTGTGTGATGCCACAGCACGAATCATGTCTGAGGGGCTTAGCCTTCTTGGAATTAGAGCACCGGAGCAAATGTGAGCGCAATCCCACTTCGACTATTGCCAGATTCTTCAACTATTGGCACAGATGATTCGTTATCGATAGGTGGCGTTCGCATTGCAGAACTTGCAACGCAATATGGCACACCACTCTTCGTGTACGACGAAGAACACTTGCGTGCGCGGTGCCGTGCAGCAGTTACGGCCTTCGGTACCGGGAACGTGGTGTACGCGACGAAAGCATTCTTGTGTGGGGCAATGGCCCGCCTGGCGCACGAAGAGGGCTTGCTGCTTGATGTTGCAACGGGCGGAGAACTACACACTGTTCTTCATGCGGGTGTTCCTGCAAGTAGCTGCGTTCTACATGGCAATAACAAGTCGCTCGATGAACTTCGTATGGCAATCACCGCGGGTATTGATCACATCGTGGTTGACAGTTTTGATGAAATAGATCGAATTGAAAAACTGCACGCAGACGGATTGCCCGTGGTGCGAGTCCAATTGCGCATCACACCTGGCGTCCACGTGCATACGCATGAGTACGTTTCCACTGGTCAAGACGATTCTAAGTTCGGCTTTAATCTGAATAATGGTGATGCTCACAAAGCGATTGCCCGTGCTCAATCTTCCGCTGCAGTTGACTTGATTGGAATTCATTGCCATATCGGCTCCAATGTTTTTGCAGTTGACAACTTTGCAGAGGCCAGCAAAGTAATGGTTGATTTGTTCTCCACGTTGAACTTGTCAGAACTCACATTGGGCGGTGGGCTTGGTGTTGCGTATACGGAAAACGAAGAAGCTCCCACTATTGAACAATGGGCAGAAGTGTTGCAACGAGCAACGCAATCCTTGCCTGCTGGTTCGAACGTTTCTGTTGAACCAGGTCGCAGCATTGTGGCGTCGGCAGGTGTCACTGTGTACACAGTTGGCACCGTGAAGCCCGTTGACGGAATTCGCACGTACATTTCGGTTGATGGTGGAATGAGCGATAATCCGCGCCCAGTTCTTTATGGCAGTGGGTACGAAGCTTTTGACCCGGCACGCATGTCAGCTGATCGAACTGACAGCGCCCGCATCGTTGGCAAGCATTGTGAAAGTGGCGACATTCTTGTTGAATCAGCCGCGGTTCCGCCAAATGTTTCAGTTGGTGACTTGTTGGTTATGCCGGTCACGGGCGCGTACGGATATTCAATGGCGAGCAACTACAACAAAGTCATGCGGCCTGCTGTTGTTTTTGTGTCGGGGGGAACCTCGCGCCTCGTGGTGCGTCGTGAAACCTACGACGATCTCGTTCGCCTCGATTTGTAAGTCGTCTGGCACACCCGATACGTACGGTCTGTACTAACTGAGAGGGTTATATGAGCGATATTGAATTTTGTCCAGAATGCGGAGCACCTGTCATTGGTTTCGGCGACGATATTCGGTGCACCGACTGCGGTATGACCCTTAGTGAGATGGATGAGCAGTAGGGCGCTCTAAATGTCCCTTTCGGGGCGGTGGCCGTAGCCGTAGGCTTAGTGCCTATGGCAAAAGCCCCCGCGCCTCAATCAATCGTTCGAATCGGAGTCCTTGGCTACGGCAATGTCGGTGCTGCCTTCGTACAACTTGTTGAGCGCCAGGCCGACATTATTGAGGCTCGTACTGGTGTGCGTTTACAGGTAGCCAGTGTCGCGGTTCGTACTGTCAGCAGTGATCGCCAAGCAACTCTGCCCGTCGGCGTGCTAACAAATGATGCTCATGCTGTAGTTGCAGACCCATCAATCGATCTGATTGTCGAAGTAATCGGTGGCATCGAACTAGCACGGGAACTTATCTCTACCGCAATTGCAAATGGAAAACCTGTTGTGACTGCGAACAAGGAATTGCTCGCCAATTTCGGTCACGAATTGTGGGCACAATCTGATGACGCCGGTGTTGACCTTTTATTTGAAGCTGCTGTTGCTGGTGGTATTCCACTCATTCGTGCGTTGCGTGAGTCACTTCGTGGTGAACCAATTACGCGGGTGATGGGAATCGTCAACGGCACAACAAATTTCATTCTCACGAAAATGACTGAAGAAGGTGCTGACTATTCAGCAGCACTCAGCGAGGCACAACGGCTTGGTTTTGCCGAGCGTGACCCAACTGCAGATGTTGAAGGTTTCGATGCCGGAGCAAAAGCAGCAATTATCGCGAGCATTGCTTTTGGCGCGCGCATTGTTGCAGGCGATGTATACCACGAAGGCATTACTGGCATCTCCGCTGCCGACATAGCTATCGCGAAGCGACTCGGGTATGTAGTCAAGTTGCTTGCAATCGCAGAACAAGAGAATCAATCTGATCCGGTCGCAGTGCGTGTGCACCCTGCCATGGTCCCATTCGCACACCCTCTTGCCAGCGTCCGTGATTCATACAACGCAGTCTTTGTTGAAGGTGATGCAGTCGGTTCACTCATGTTTTACGGCCGCGGAGCCGGTGGTTCGCCAACAGCGTCTGCAGTGCTTGGTGATGTCATTGATGCAGCAGTCAACCTTCGTAAAGGAACACATGGCACTATCGGTACGTTTGCCCGAGTACCTGTTTTGCCGATTGATGAAACTTCCTCGCAGTATCTCATCGGACTTGACGTGGAAGATAAGCCGGGCGTGTTGCACGCTATTACGGGAGTCTTTGCAAGCCATGGTGTCAGTATTCGCGCAGCAGAACAAGAAGGAATGGGCGAAGATGCTCGTCTTGTCTTCATTACTCACCGCGCAAAAGAGTCTGATGTTCAGGCATGTGTAAGCGAGTTCCGTAAGTCACCAGCTGTGCGACGTGCGTCTGGCCTGATTCGCGTTATTGGCGAATAGTTTTCATGAAGTACGTTTCCACGCGTGGCGCAGCACCTGTTTTAGGTTTTGCTGATGTTGTTCTTGCTGGTTTAGCCAACGACGGTGGCTTATATGTTCCTGAAACGTGGCCAACACTTGGTGCTGTGACCACTGGGTCCTATGCGGAACTTGCAGCATCTGTTTTTGTGCCGTATGTGGGCGCTGATATCGACAATGCCACCATGCAACGCCTGTGCAATACCGCGTATTCCACATTCCGTCACCCAGAGGTAGTGCCAATTGTTCCGCTTGAGGCAGGCCATCACCTCATGGAACTTTTTCACGGACCAACACTTGCCTTTAAAGATGTTGCGTTGCAATTGCTGGGACAACTGTTTGATCACATACTCACGCAACGTAATGAAAAGGTCACCATTGTTGGTGCTACGAGTGGCGACACTGGAAGTGCAGCAATTGATGGTGTTAAGAACTGCGCCAACATCAACATCATCATTTTGTATCCACATGGTCGAGTCAGTGATGTTCAACGCAAGCAAATGACCACGGTTGATTCTCCGAATGTGTGCACTGTCGCTATTGATGGAACATTCGATGATTGCCAAGACCTGGTGAAAGCCATGTTTAATGACGCGCCATTCCGCGAAAAGCACAATCTCTCCGCAGTGAACAGCATTAACTGGGCTCGTGTAATGGCTCAAGTCGTGTATTACTTCGAAGCCACCCGAAAAATTAGCGGCCCCATTGATGTCACAGTACCAACCGGCAACTTTGGCAATGTTTTGAGCGGGTGGATTGCAAAGCAGATGGGCGCACCCATTCGCCGTCTCATCGTTGCCTCAAATGAGAACGATATTCTGACGCGCTTTTTTGACTCACAATCAATGGCAATTACTGGCGTGCATCCAACATTGAGCCCCAGCATGGATATTCAAGTGTCGTCAAACTTTGAACGCTTGTTGTTTGAGATGAATGATCGCGATGGGGCAGTGACTGCTTCACAGCTCACTCGGTTCCGTGACAAAGGTTTATCTGTAGAGCCAGACCAGTACGAAAAATGGATTGCACCAACATTTCGCGCATCACGCGCGACTGACCATGACACTCTCGCAACTATTCGTTCTGTCTATGAAGACTTCGACATGTTGATTGATCCGCACACGGCCGTTGGTGTGAAAGTGGCGCGTGAGTTTGCTGAAGACGGCGTGCCGATGCTGACTATGGCAACTGCTCACCCTGCGAAATTCCCTGACGCAGTGGAACGTGCAACCGGAGTACGTCCTGGATTGCCAGAGCACTTGTCAAACTTGTTCGACTTGCCTGAGTTCACGGTTCAGCTACCAAATGATTTGGCGACAGTTGAAGCTTTCGTAGCCGCGCAAGCGAAATAGCTAGTTACACACCGCAATTAGCGGTGAGGAAAGTATTGAAACGAGCCGAAGCTTCTTGAACTGCAACATCGTTTGAGATGTCATCTAACTCAATACGAATTTCAGGCTTCTTAGCCATCACTAGCAAGTTGTAGTCATTTACTTTGAAGATGTCATCCATTGCAATGATGCTGTTCACCATTGTTGTGGCGTCTGTTTTTAGTTCAGTTGGGGTGGCAGCAGCAAGTGCACGCGACAAGTTGGTGATTGAATCCCACGCGGTCTTCATTTCGGCTGGGTCTGTGATTGCCGCAGGGCTTTCACCGTGTGGGCCTGTCATT
The DNA here is from genome assembly GCA_044341035.1 of Ilumatobacteraceae bacterium. GTDB lineage: Bacteria > Actinomycetota > Acidimicrobiia > Acidimicrobiales > Ilumatobacteraceae > UBA2093. The sequence goes on from JBIISL010000022.1 coordinate 13,645, forward strand.
GCAGTATTTAATTTCGAAGATGCTGCACAGAACGTTGCATACTTTGGATCTATTTTTCCGGATGTCGACGGTGCGACATCGGATGACTGACTTGAACTGCCACACGAGGCGAGAAGGATGAGGGAAGCGATTGCGATTCCTGTTGAACGAGCTTTCATCTATTTCATTCCTAAGAATTTGCCCAACTTGTTGCGGCGCCCTGCACGGGAGAGAGGGAATCCCGTTGCACGCGAAACCTTGCGTTTTGCGGCTGTGACACCGAGAGCTCGTTTCCACGAGAATGTAAGTCCTGGACCGAGTTTCATGAGTCTGACCGTACCAGCGGGGCCCGCTGAGGTGTCGGGCATCGTTGTTGTCGGGGGTACTCCCCGCTAGGGTGAAGGTCGCTCGGGTGTCCGAGTTCTCCCCGCCCAAGTCTTTGGGGGGTCGAGATGAGGTAACTCCTTCAATCCTTTTGCAGGTGCACCCAAACCCCTAGATCCAACCGTGGAACGGTTGAACGAAAGCAGGAAATCATGGCTGCAGAAGCTCTTGAGAAATCCGCCCTTGAATCCAAGGACAAAGATCAGTTGATGGCAATCGCCGGCGCACTTGGCGTTAAAGCCGGTGCCCGCGATTCGAAGGCCACATTGGTTGACAAGATTCTGGAAAAGACTGGCGCAAATGACGCACCAGCAGCGCCAGCACCTCGTGGTCGTGCGCCTCGCAATGAAGAACCATCTGATGAGTCCGATTCTGATGATGAACGTCCAGCTCGTGAACCTCGCGGTTCGCGTAACGATCGTGGAGACCGAGCACCTCGTGGCGAGCAGTCGTCCAGTGAATCCTCAGAACCAGTTGTCTATGTTGGTGCCGATGGCGAGCCATTGGCCGAGTGGGAAATTGAATTGGCCCAGCATGAAGGCCGCACCGGCGAACTAAAGCAGCAAGGCGCCGGACAAGGTCGCGGCCCACGCAACGATCGCGGAGATCGCGGCGACCGTCCAGAACGCGGACCACGCCAGCAAAATCAGAATCAAGGTCAGCGTCAGCAAGGCCAGGGAAATCGTCAACAGAATCCAAACCAAGGTCCTCGCCAACAACAAGGCGAAGGCGATTGGGATGCACGCGGTGGTCGTAACAGCCGTCGTCGTCGTGGACGCAATGGTCGCGACGAAGGTCCACAAGGCGAAGATCGTTTTGAATCACGTGACGATTCCAACAACGAACCGATTAGTACAGAGCCCGTCAAGGTAGAGGGTTACCTCGACTTGCGCGACGAGGGCTACGGCTTCTTGCGCATTGGTGGGTACATGCCCACAAGTCAAGATGCATACATTCCTGTGAAGCTCACGCGCCAATTTGGTTTGCGTAAGGGCGACCATGTTTCTGGTCTGTCACGTCCTGCTGGACGCAACGAAAAAAACCCAGCAATGCTCGAGATTTACACCATCAATGGTCAAGATCCTGAGAAGGCACGTCATCGTCCTCGCTTCGAAGATCTCACTGCGTTGTTCCCTGATTCGAAGTTGCGTATGGAAGATCCGAGTGATCCAACAAACATGACTGCTCGCATCATTGACCTCATCGCACCTATTGGTAAAGGTCAGCGCGGAATCATCGTGTCGCCTCCAAAGGCCGGTAAGACCACAGTGATGAAAACCATTGCTGCGTCAATTGAGAAGAACAACCCCGAAGTAAAACTCATCGTGTTGCTCATTGACGAACGCCCAGAAGAAGTAACAGACATGCGTCGCACAGTGAAGGGCGAAGTTGTTGCTTCAACATTCGACCGCCCAAGTGATGAGCACACGCACATTGCTGAAATGGTCAGTGAAAAAGCAAAGCGTATGGTTGAGATGGGTGAAGACGTAGTCATCATCCTCGACGGAATTACACGTTTGTCTCGTGCGTACAACTTGGCAGCTCCTGCAACTGGTCGTGTGATGTCCGGTGGTATCGACGCTGGTGCGTTGTACCCACCAAAGAAGTTCTTCGGAGCTGCACGAAATATCGAAGAAGGTGGCTCGCTCACCATTCTTGCAACAGCTCTTGTTGACACAAACAGCCGTATGGACGAAGCAATTTTCGAAGAGTTCAAGGGAACCGGAAACATGGAATTGCGCCTTGACCGACGCATCGCTGAACGCCGCGTTTTCCCTGCAATCGACGTTGACGCCTCAAGTACCCGCCACGAAGAACTGCTGTTCGAGCGCAAGCAACTCCAGCTGGTCTGGAAACTGCGCCGCGTCCTTAGTGGCCTTGCCCAAGACGGGAACCCCGCTCCAGGCTTGGAAATGCTGATGGACCGCCTGAAGACCTTCAGTACGAACGACGAATTCTTGGCCGAAATCGCTAAGACGCCCGGCGCCTAGTCCCGATACACTTCAGAGTCCGTTTCAAAGAGATGACAGAGATATGAAAACCGAAACACATCCTGAATACGCAGAAATCAGCGTCAAGTGCTCATGTGGCAACACTTTCACCACGCGCAGCATTCGTAAGGTTCCTATCGTTCTTGAACTTTGCAACGAGTGCCACCCGTTCTTCACCGGTAAGCAAAAGCTTGTCGACACAGGTGGACGCGTCGAGCGTTTCAACAAGCGTTATGGCGAGCGCACCAACGCACCTGCACGCCCAGAGTGATTATTTGTGACGCGTGCGTCACAAGCCTCCATCTGTACTCAATATGACTGATGTGAACTCCGCCGACCTAGATCGACGTTCTCGATTGCTTTCCATTAAGTTGCGTTCGCTTGTCCGTGAACATCTTGCTCTTGCGTCAGATCCTGATGGCACCAACGAATCGTTTGCTCTCGGAGCAGGTTTCCTCACTGCCGATGCTGTGTGGGTTTTGATTGATGGCGACGCATCTCGTTCTTTAGGGCCAGTGTTGGCGTGGACATCTCAATTTGAACGCCCTGTTCATCTCTTGGTGGAAAAAAACGCGGGCATCCTCGCACGACGTGTCGAACTATTCGACGTAGATATCACGGTTTGGCATGTTGATGATCACACCATTTCACGTGCGATTGCTGAACCACATATCGCGTCAGCTTCTGCGACTGACGATCATTTGTCATTTGTTGACGTCATCGAGTCATCAGGCGCAGATGCACTGGTGGAACACGGTGTTGTTGTAGGTGAAGTACGCGGACTCGAAATGTGCCGCGTGGTTGATGATGTCACCACTGGGGAGGTGCGTTTAGAGGTTGGCATGGGCCGACACGACAGAGAAGCGTTCACCATGATTCACGGCGAGCTTCCGACTGCACAAGCAATGCGTCAAGTGATTGATGCCGTGTTACCCCATCGTACTGAAGGTGCGGATTCACATCCGTTTAATCAGTTTGGTGTTGAGCGACTATCACGATGGAAGGCAATCAAAGATCCGTCGTCTATTGGTTTTTCTACTCTTGCTCCGGCAGACCCGCCAGTACTGCGCACAAACGTGAAAGATTCTGTTCCGTGTGTTGCAATTGGTCTAACTGGTGCGAAGCGCTTGTCTACTGCAGTGTTTGTGCATGGTGTTGATCTTGATTGTGTGAGTTTCGCTGTTGATGCGGCTTCTCGACTTGGAACACAAGACGTCACTATTGCGGTGCGTCGTCGTGATGTGATTGCATCAATCGAGCGCTTGGCAAATATGGCATCAATTCAAGTCCGACTTGCCTACATATCCTGAGAGAGTTCAGATTAGGTGCATCGTTTCATGAAGAGGTTTATTCAAAAATCACAACTGGTATGCGTACTTGCTCTCGTCGTTCTGTCTGCCTGTAGTAACTCCTCTGAGTCGCAAAGTGTGGATTCAGTTGGAGTAACCGGATCGACAACGACAGTGCCTCCTGTGCCCACCACGGTTCCGTGGGAAAAGGGCGCGCCCGAGGCGGCATGGGCGACACGACTAGCTACATACGCAGTCATTGATGCGTCAGAAATTTCTGAAAGCGAGTGCGGCGTTTTTGCCATGCTGGTCACTGAAGAAAGCCTCACCTTCTATTCCTGGGATGGAGTGCAATGGTCAGACAAGTCCGACGTATTGGGTGGTGGTCGCGGCAAGTACCCACTAAAGGTGTACAGCTCTGACTACACGAACGACGGAGTCATTGATTATTTCGTGACATATCGAACGAACAAGAACAGTGGGAATACATTCGGTGGTTTCTTTGCAATTCCATGGAGCGGTGACTTTCGATGTGTATGGAACTGGGTTGATATTGACAACGGTCGTGATAATTCAAAGGTAATTGACCGGCCAGAAATCGACCAGCGAAAAGGCAAGGTGTACGCCGCTGGATATGTGAAACGCCGTTACAGCACGGGTAGAGAGTTGAAATATTCACCCTCAGCGAATTCTTTCGTCTTTGATGATGTGTTCCAGAAATAACACAGCGCCAATCCTCTAACCTTGTGATGCATGAATAGCCGTCTTGAATCCATTGAACGGGACTACAACGAGCTTGAAGTAAGTCTTGGTAGCCCCGAGGTTCTTGGCGATCAAAATCGTCTGCGTGAGGCATCGCGTAAGTACAAACAGCTCACGCCTCTTGTGCAATGTATTCGTGATTTGTGGTCTGCCCGCGGCGATGCGGCTGCGGCAAAAGAACTCATGATTGAAACCACTGGAGATGACCGCGAGTCATTTCGCGCAGAAGCAACTGCAGCAGAAGCTCGAGTCGAAGAACTCGAAGCGCAATTACAAGTGTTATTGCTCCCGCCAGATGAAAACGACGGAAAGCCGGTCATCATGGAAATTCGTGGTGCCGAAGGTGGGGAAGAAGCAAACTTGTTTGCACGCGACTTAATGGAGATGTACACGGCGTACGCCTCGAAGCGTGGTTGGAATGTTGAGACCATGCAAGTTGATAATTCTGAAATGGGTGGCATTAACCAAGCGACGCTGATGTTCAAAGGTGATGACGCTTGGAGCCATTTGAAATTCGAAGGCGGTCCACATCGTGTGCAACGTGTGCCCGCAACTGAAGCGCAAGGTCGTATTCATACATCTTCGGCCACTGTTGCAGTCATGGTGGAAGCCGAAGAACTCGACTTAGAAATCAATGCCAATGATCTCAGTATTGACGTGTATCGCGCATCCGGTGCTGGCGGACAGCACGTCAACACCACGGACTCTGCTGTACGAATCACGCACAAGCCAACTGGTCTGGTTGTGGCAATGCAAGATGAGCGCAGTCAATTACAGAACAAATTGCGTGCCATGACTGTGCTGCGGTCTCGTTTGCTGAAGCTACGCCAAGAAGAACAAGATGCCAAAGCATCAGTGGAACGCAAAGCACAAATTGGTGGCGGTGGACGTGGCGAAAAGATTCGCACGTATAACTACAAAGAAAATCGCATCACTGATCACCGCATTGGTTTTACTTTGTACCAACTACAGGCTGCCTTGGGCGGAGAACTTGACCCAGTTATCGATGCGTTGTCGGCTGACTTGCGGGCACGTCAATTAGCAAACAATGACTAAATCAGGGACTCATCTCACATGGCGTGAAATGGTGAAGCGCACTGAGGGTGAAGTGCGTGATCGCACTGTTGCGCGGTGGCTCTGTGAGCATGCAAGTGGATGTGACTCCGATGAATTTGGCGGCATTCTTGATGAATTAGTAAGCGAACGGTCTGCGCAGCATCTGCACAGCATGTTGGCTAGGTACGCAACGGGAGAGCCCTTGCAATATGTCATGGGGCGATGGGCGTTTCGTCGTCTTGACTTACTTGTTGATTCGCGAGTTTTGATTCCGCGCCCTGAAACAGAACTTTTGGTTGAACACGTCACACGGTATGCGATGCAAAAGATCCGCGATGTCGGTCGTGGCGTAACAATTGCAGATCTTGGTACCGGGTCAGGCGCTGTGGGGCTTTCACTGCTTCATGAATTGCCTTTCGAGTCTGCAGAAGTATGGATGACGGATATGTCTGAAGATGCTCTGCACGTTGCTCGTGCAAATGCTGCTGGCGTTGGTCGCAATGCAGTTGGTGCTCGATTCGGAAAAGGCACTTGGTACGAAGCGTTGCCATCAGATCTTTTGGGTTCGCTTGATGCAATTGTTAGTAATCCTCCGTACATCGCAGTGGGCGATTCCTTAGTGGGGGACTCCGTCTTGAAATGGGAACCACACAATGCGTTGTTTGCCGGCAAAGACGGTCTCAACGATTTGCGCATAATTGTTGCTGGTGCCACAGACTGGTTAGCGCCAGGCGGCTTACTTGCAGTTGAGATGGGATTCACACAAGCGGCTGTGGTCACTCAGTTGTTCGAATCAGCCGGCTTCAACCATGTCTCGGTGCACAAAGATCTTGCCGGGCTTGACCGATTCGTGACGGGTACTTCACAGCGCTAACACAAATGGCGTTGTAAAAATTCCAATTGGTGCAACAGAAGATTCTCTGCCACCACTTCTTGCGGAGTCATATGAGTAACACCAGAGAGAGGTAACACCTCATGAGGCTTTCCAGCTGCAAGCAACGCCGATGACAACTGCAGAGTATGTGCTGCCACCACATTGTCGTCAGCTAGTCCGTGGATAAGCAATAGCGGCTGTTGAAGATGCTCAGCGTCATTAAACAATGACGTGGCCTCGTATGCGCTTGCATCGATTGAGGGGTTGCCTAAGTAACGCTCTGTGTAATGAGTGTCGTAGAGACGCCAATCTGTCACTGGTGCACCGGCGATTCCTGCATGAAATAGATCACTGCGTCGCAGTACGGCAAGCGCTGCCAAGTAGCCGCCAAAGCTCCATCCGCGAATTCCTACCCTCGATGTATCGGCGCGTGGTTCAAGATCATTCAGGTCTCGCAAGATTTCCACTTGATCATCAAGAACTGGTTGAGCAAGGTCGTTCAACACGCCTCGTTCCCATTCGCTACCTTTGCCTGGGGTTCCGGTGTTATCAACAATGACAACAACAAAGCCTTGGTCCGCAAACCATTGCGATGAGTTGTAGGCAGCTCGTGATGCAACAACACGTTGTGCGTGTGGGCCTCCGTACGGGTCAAACAGCACAGGCAATTTTGTAGAGAGTCCATCGCGGGGCAGAAGAATCGCAACAGGGATTCGGCGAGGGCCAACAGAAAGAATTCGTACGTTCGGCTGCACCAATGATGTCTCCGCTAGTGAGGAGATGTCATGAGTTGTGGTTGCCGTATGAACAGTGAGTTTTGCACGTTCCGATTCAAGGGTTGATATTCGCGACACGTAACAATTGCGAGTTCCGGTAACTGAAGCAACTCCGTGCGAATACGTGATTTGTTCTAGTGCACCATTGCTGTAGGCCCATGCATCAATCTGCCATGGGGTAGTGGTCTCATTAGCCATAAACACGATGCTGTCGCCAACCGAAACGATGCTTCGCACCTGCAATGTGGTTGGTGTCACTGCTGAACCGTTCACAAGAAGACGACGTGAACCTGCGCGGTCGGCACACGTAACGAGGGTGCCGTCTTGCTGCAGCGCGGGCACACCAGGAACTAATTCGACCCACGCGTCATCTGTGTCGGTGAAAACAATGGTGGCCTTGCCGGTGCTGGCATCAATGGAGTGAACATCAATCTGTTTCTGGTCGCGTGTTTGTGTTTGAGCAATCAGCCCCGCAGTGCTCCACGAGACCGAGTTCAAGTATTCCCACGTTCCTGAAAGCTCAACGGGAGTTGCTGTAGTTGTTGCGACAGAAATTATGTGAAGCGATACAGACGCGTTTGGTGTGCCTGCGGCTGGGTACCGGTGTTCTGTTGCAGGTAGTTCAGGATGAGCAGGATCTGCAATGTGCCAGATATTGATGGGGGAGACATCAACTCGACATGCGGCAATGAATTGTGAATCTGGCGACCACCAGTAACCACGGAATCGTCCCATCTCTTCGGCCGCAATGAACTCTGCATTGCCCCATGAAATAGCTTCGTGTGGATCTGATGCAACGACTCTCTCATCACCGGTGAGCGAAGCAACACAAAGTGATGAGCCGCGCAGAAAGGAGATGGTGTCTCCATCGGGGGAGAGACGCACATCAAAGACACCCGACTCAATGGGGGGCATTGTTGCAACACCACTGATGAGATCAATAAGTACAACGCTTCCACCCAGAACAGTGACAGCACGCGTGATGTCGCGATTACATGCATAACTGGTGACACCACTTGCGCCTTCACGAGCACGCTCACGTTGCCGAAGTTCTGCAGCTGTTAGCTCGGATAAGTCGGTATTTAGAGTGCGGGGGTCGAGCAGTTCACGTTCGACACCTGTTGCGGTATCAAGACTCCACAACGTGTTGACTGAATCAGACCCGGAGTGTGAACGAATAAAGATGACACGTGAACCATCAGGGGACATGATGAAACTGCGCGGTTCTCCAAGCGAGAGACGTTGTGTTCGTGCGTATTGGCGGGGAAAGGAATCGCTCACGCGAGCAGAGTACCTGACTCGTCGGCACGAACGGTTCGGCCAACCCATTCATTGATGCACATATCACGACCAATGCCAACGTCTGTGGTGTCAGCCCAGGCACGACGACCATCGGCAAGTATGCATGATGCAATAGAACGCTCGGGGTTGCCTTCCCGGTCGTGCATGACCGAATATCCCTCGATTGTCATTTCACCAGCAGCATCGGTGGGTGACGCGAGTGATCTACGTGGCAAAGCGTCAATCTGGTCTTGCGGATAGTCGTATGCGAATCCGTTCTTTGGTGGAGTAGTTGCATACACACCGAATGCATGTTTCGTGGTGTAACCACCGTTGGCCCACACGAGTCCCGTAGTGCCAATTCCACTGCGCAATTCGCTCGCAACAGTTGCGATTGCGTGCATGACATAATTGTTCCACGGGCCACCAGCAAACTGAAGTCCACCCGTGCGTGTGAGTTGACCGTTGATGTCGAGGCCAAGTGATTTTGCACCCAATTGGACAGCAGAAGGAAAGCACGAGTACAGATCAACAAGGTCAATGTCATTGATTGTGAGTCCGGCTAGTTCCAATACGCGGCGCCCTGCCAATTCAATTGCGGGAGTGTCATAAAAATGATTGCGATGAGAGATGAATGCGTGTTCATGTGCATCGCTTCCAGATTGCGGGAAGATCCAACGATCACGAGGAACGCCAAGAGCTGTTGCTTTTTCGGCTGAGCACAAAATAAGTGCAGCTGACATATCGACGTCATTATTTGAGTTCATCAACTTCGGATACGGGAAACCAATCATGCGGTTCGAGTCCGAGACAGTGCGAATTTCTTCTGCGGTGTATTGCTTCTTCGACCATGCGCATGGGTTTGTTGCAGCAACTGCACTGAATCGGGCGTACAGCTCACTGATATGAACTTGATGGTCTGCAACTGATCTGCCTGCTTGTGCACGAAGTGCTGTTTCGAAAAGCGGGTAGATCTGAATTGGCATCATGATTTTTCGTGCCAATTCCTCTGGCATGTTCATGGTGAGATCTTCAGACACCGGAGTCGGTGTGGAATCTGTTGTGCGCCAATCTGGCGTAAGGCCAGTTTTGTTATAACGAGCACGAGTACGAGTTGTCTCGCCACCTGTCAAGATGACCAAATCAATCTCGCCTGCGAGAATTTGCCGGGAGGCAGCATTCACCAACGTTTGAGGCGTATTGCCGCCCATTGCTGACAAGCCCTTCTCACGCGGAGTCAGCCCCAAGTCCTCAGCTATGAATTGAGCGGGGTTGCCGTACTTCCAAGACAAAAGGCTGACAACACGGATGGCATCAGGGTTCGGTACTGACGACAGTCCTGCGTCAGAAGCAGCAAGGGTGATGGCTTCAACCATGAGCGCCACTGGGTCGCGGGCATCATCAAGACCCTCTGCGCGCTGCAGTACTTGGCCAGTACCGATAAGAACGGGGGTGCGTGGGTCAAGTGTCATGCCATAACGCTAGGTCCTAGACATAACACCTCTACTACTCTGAATGAGATGTCCCGAATTGCAATTGGTGCCGACCACGCTGGCTACACCCTGAAACAGCACCTCATTGATGTGCTCACGAATCAAGGCCACGATGTCATCGACCTCGGGACTCATTCCACTGAAAGCTGTGATTACCCACCCATTTGCGCTTCAGTGGGTCGACACGTTCGTGATGGTAAGGCAGACCTTGGCATTGTTCTTGGCGGAAGCGGACAGGGCGAACAACTTGCCGCCAACAAAGTTCACGGAGTTCGTGCAGCATTGTGTAACGACCTGTACACAGCTCGCATGGCGCGGTCACACAACAATGCAAACGTGTTATCGATGGGTGCACGTGTTGTTGGTGAAGGTCTTGCCGAAGAGATTCTTTCAACATTTTTATCAACCCCCTTCGAGGCAGGCCGCCATGAACGTCGCGTAGCGATGTTGGCCGAAATCGAGCAACAAGAATCGAGCAAGTAATGCCTTTTCCTTCCGACACAGACCCTGACAATGCGGTCTTTGACCTTCTTGAAACAGAACGCATTCGCCAGATCAACGGTTTGCAGTTGATTGCAAGTGAGAACTTCACATCGCCTGCAGTAATGCATGCAACTGGTTCGATTCTGACGAATAAGTACAGCGAGGGTTACCCGGGCAAGCGTTATTACGGCGGCAATGTCAACGTAGATGAAATCGAAGCGCTAGCTATTTCACGTGTGAAGCAATTATTCGGCGCAGAACACGCAAATGTGCAGCCACACTCTGGTGCAAGTGCCAACATGGCCGTGTATTTGGGCCTTTTGAACCCTGGTGACACTGTTCTTGGCCTCAGTCTTGACCACGGCGGTCACCTCACGCACGGCTCGCCTGTCAATGCGAGCGGTATTTTGTACAACTTCAAGTCGTACGGAGTGACTTCCGGTGAAGAGAGAATCGACTTTGAAGAAATGCGCGATCTTGCTCTTGAGCACCGTCCGAAGATGATTGTTGCCGGAACAACTAGCTATCCACGCCGACTTGATCCAGAGCCATTCAAAGCCATCGCAGACGAAGTTGGTGCACTGCTGTTGTTCGACATTGCTCACTTGGCTGGTCTAGTTGCGGGCGGCGCACACCCAAACCCCGTGCCATACGCCGATGTTGTTACGTTCACCACGCACAAAACATTGCGTGGCCCACGCGGTGGTTGCATTCTTAGTAAGGCAGTGCACGCACAAGCAATTGATAAAGCTGTGTTTCCAGGTAGCCAAGGTGGACCACTTGAACACGCTGTTGCGGCAAAGGCTGTTGCATTCCGCGAAGCTCTCGACCCATCGTTCTCTGTGTATGCGCATCAAATTGTGAAGAATGCTTCAGCATTGGCAGCAGCACTCACGAAAGAAGGATTCCGCCTAGTTAGTGGTGGTACTGATACGCATCTCATGGTGGTTGACCTTCGTCCGTTTGATGCTGAATGCACTGGAAAAGTTGCGCAATTGATACTTGATGAAGCCGGAATCACGTTGAACAAAAATACCGTTCCCGATGATCCACGTAGCCCATTCGTAACGTCGGGTGTACGTATTGGAACTCCTTCTGTAACAACACAAGGAATGACCGAAGCAGAGATGCCAGTGATTGCTTCACTCATTGCAGAAGCACTGCGTCATCGTGATGACCCAGCGGCGATTGCTGTTGTGAAATCAAAAGTTGCGGCACTCTGTGCCAAATTCCCTGTATATCCACACAAATTGTGACGGAAAATCACCAATCGGTTCGGTCATCTAGGCTCGTTAACTAATGGGAGACACAAGCGGATATCTCATCATCGGCTTCTGTGCGATGTTTGTCACTCTGATTACGACGCCAGTTGTCAGGTGGTTTGCACGCGAACACAATTGGTTGGCAATGCCCGACGAACGCAAGGTGCACACGGTTCCAACTCCCAACGTGGGCGGAATCGCGCTTTTCGCGGGTGTGGTAGCGGCATTGGCTCTTGCTTGGAAAATGGATCGATTCTCTCCGTTGTTTCAGGGAAACAGCGAACCACAAGGATTGCTGCTTGGAGCTCTCGTAGTCCTTGTTGTTGGAACGCGCGATGACATCAAGGAAGTATCTGCTCCGGCACGAGTGATTGCCATTGTCGGCGCAGGGTTAATGCTCGTGTGGTTCGGCGTAACCATGTTTTACTTTCGTGTTCCTTTTTTTGGGGTCATTCAGTTGTCAAACGATTGGGTTCCAATTGTCACTGTAGTGTGGTTGCTTGGAATGGTGCAGGCCATCAACCTTATTGATGGGCTTGATGGGTTGGCAGCGGGAATTGTTGCAATAGGTTCCACTGCCTTCTTTGTTTATTCGCGGCATCTGTCCGGACTCGGCTTGTTGTCGGAGCCGAACATTGGTCCACTGATTGCGATCATCACTGTTGGAGTGTGCATTGGTTTTCTTCCATACAACTTCAATGGTGCAAGTATTTTCATGGGTGATGGTGGCGCCTATTTGCTAGGTCTTTTAGTCGCAGTGTCGACAAGTGTTGTCGGTGGGCGAGCAGACCCAACGACTCAGGCATTTAGTGGTCAGACGTATTTCTTCTTGGCTCCGTTAGCCATACCGCTGATCATTCTTGGTGTTCCCATATTCGATGTGGCGTTTGCAATTGTGCGACGTGTTAGTAAACGACAAGGTTTTTCTGAAGCTGACAAGGGCCACTTGCATCATCGACTAATCAATCTCGGCCATGGGCCTCGCCGGGCAGTGGCAATTTTGTGGTTGTGGACCGCACTGTTGTCAGCACTGGTGCTGTATCCGGTTTTCAATAAAAGGGCCACGAACTTTGCACCCTTTGGACTGGTCGCGTTGGTTTTGTTTTTGTACACCGTCTTGCACCCCGACCTGAATCGCGCATCAAAAGACGAATAAGGACGCCTTTGGGTCTTTGGTTTGACCTGAGTTGTCATGCTCGTATAGATTGTTCTTTGTTTCACAAGGTCTGACGAGACCCTTTCCCACTAAGGCATCCGTTGAAATTACTTCCTAAACCCAAAGCGCCTGTCGCCCTGGATGCCGGTGTTTCTCACGGAATGGAACTGGCCGGCAGTGTGGTCGTGTTCTTCGGCTTCGGTTTCGGAATTGATCTGTGGCTTGGGACAACGCCACTTTTTATGATCGTCCTTGTTTTGTTCGCCGTTGTCGGCCAATTCATCAAGATGTACTACGTCTACAGCAGTGCCATGCGTCACCACGAGCAAAAGCGGAGTGAAGAATCTCGCGGGACACAGCCATGAACGAGAAAATGTCTCCGCTTGCGATGGCTTCAGTGGGCCAGGCTCCGGAAGTCACTGTCTCGCGTGACATCATCCGTCGTGGGCTAATTATTGCCCCCCTGATCATGGTTATCGCAGGGGTTATTTGGGGTCTAACAGGGGCATGGTCAGCAGGCCTCGGATTAGCTCTAGTCCTTATGAACTTTGGACTTGCGGCCGCTTTGATCTCTTGGGCAGCACCTATTTCACTAGCGCTCATGATGGGGGTCACCCTCTTTGGCTTCCTCTTGCGTCTTGGGCTTATTTCTCTTGCTGTCTTTTTGGTACGCGACGTGTCATGGGTATCCCTTCCCGCGCTGGGGATAACAATTATCGTCACCCATCTCGGATTGCTGTTCTGGGAGATGCGATTTATCGCAGCTTCTCTAGCATTTCCTGGATTGCGTCCCAATGCGCAAGAATATCCATCGTCAAGCGCCGCTGAGACACCCTGAAGGACCACAACGTGATTGCTCTCGATTTTCCAGAAATTAACTCGATCCTTGTTTG
>JBIISL010000023.1:0-27254 GCA_044341035.1 Ilumatobacteraceae bacterium
CTTCACACGTGGCGCCCATTCGAACTCGAGCAACATGGAAAACGATTGACTCAGTGCCGAGAACGCGCTCGACCCATGTCCAGTATGTTCCATCGGCAATAAGCGAGTTGGTAACAACAACTTCGTCAGTTGAGTCTGTTACGACGGGTGCCTGGACTTTGCGCCAGGGGGCGTGAGTATCTGTCGATTCTGTGCCAGTCGAACATCCTGTGATCACAACAAAAACGGTGACTGCAATAACTCGACGAAACGTCATAAGCGCCTGAGATGAACGTTGGTGACGCGGTGATCAGCACCTTTTGCAACAATCAGTGACGCCCGTGACTTTGTGGGCTCAATGTTGTCCACCAAGTTCTTACCGTTGATTTCACGCCAAATGCCACGAGCAATATCTATGCCTTCTTCATCGGTTAAGTGAGCAAAGTTCTGGAAGAAACTGTCAGGATCACGGAAGATTGTTTCACGTAGTTTCTGGAAGCGTTCGATATACCATTTTTCGATATCGGGTTCTTCTGCATCGATATAGATAGAGAAGTCGAAGTAGTCAGAAACAAACTCATTTGCTTCTGAACCCACCTGAAGAACATTGAGTCCTTCAATAATCAGAATGTCTGGTTGCTGAACAGATACTGTTTCGCCTTCGACAATGTCATAAACAACGTGACTGTAGACAGGGGCTTTTACGTCTGCCGCACCACTCTTCAAATCACGCAGAAATGTCAGCAGAGTTTTTGTGTCGTAACTCTCAGGGAACCCTTTGCGGTTCATGATTCCGCGGTCTTCAAGCACCGCATTCGGAAATAAGAAACCGTCTGTAGTGATGAGGTCTACACGTGGGTGTTCTGGCCAACGTGCGAGCAATGCCTGCAAGATTCGAGCAAAAGTACTTTTCCCTACGGCAACACTGCCAGCGATACCAATGACATAGGGAACCTTCGGAGCCATTGCACCAAGGAACGTTGCAGATACTTTGTGCAAGTTTTGCGTCGCACTCACGTACAAATTAAGAAGTCGCGTCAGCGGCAAATACACAGCAGCAACTTCGTCAAGATCAATCTGGTCGTTGATTCCGCGCAAGGCAACAAGGTCACGCTCACGGATGGTGAGAGGTGTTGCTGCACGAAGGTCAGCCCACTCTTCGCGGTCGAACGACAAGTATCGGTCGGAATTGGGCATGTCGATCACAACTAGACGCTACGGCTTAGGGGTTATCGGCGCCAAGGCGCACTAGGGGATACAGCACCGGCACCAGCTGTAAGGACATCAACTCCGTCAGCTGTGACAACCATGGTGTGTTCAAACTGGGCGGTACGGCTGCCATCACTGGTAACTGCAGTCCAGTCGTCGTCCCACATCTTGTGGCGCCATTCGCCACTAGCCGTAATCATCGGCTCGATAGTGAATGTCATTCCCTCGCGCAAGATCATGGTGTTGCGTGGGTCGAAGTAATGCAATACCTGAATATCGGTGTGGAAGTTCTCGCCGATGCCATGACCAATAAATGCACGAACAACTCCGTACTTGTGCTTCTTTGCGTGCACTTCAATTGCACGGCCAATTTCATTGATAGCAACTCCGGGCTTCACAGCTTCGATGCCGTACCACATGCATTCTTCAGTCACACGAATGAGTTGTGCATCTTCATCGGAAATGTTTCCGACAGCAAATGATGCATTGGTGTCACCATGAACACCGTTTAAGAAAATAGTGACGTCAAGGTTGATGATGTCACCGTCAAGAAGAACACGCGAATCGGGAATGCCGTGACAAATCACTTCGTTCACACTGGTGCACACACTCTTTGGATAGTTGTGATAATTTAGCGGGCTCGGATAGCCGCCCATCTTTATGGTGAGATCATGGACAAACACATCAATGGCATCGGTAGTAATTCCAGGGCGAACAAACTCTCCGGCTTGGCGCAGAATTTCTCTGGCGGCGTCACCAGCAATTCGCATGCGTTCAATAACTTCAGGAGTCTTCACGCGCCCTTCTTCAAGACGCGGAACATTTCCAGTTTCGGCATACGGAGGTTTTGCAATACTGGACGGCACAGAACGCATCGGGCTAATAACACCTTGCTCAATACGACCTTCAGTGCCTTTGTGGCAACGCTTGTATTTGCGTCCACTGCCACACCAGCACGGGTCATTTGAGGCAGGAAGTATTTCCGGAGCCGTATTCATACAGTAAAGACTACGGGCGAATATGACGCCCTTTGTGTTAGTTCGACAGTGTTTCGACGGACTCGAGAGTCCAGCCATTGCCCGCAACGCCGTCGGCCAACCAATTGCGCAGGGCAAGGGTGGCTTTCACATCGTCTTCGTTGTAGGTAAGCAGTTTTTGTTGCATGCCAGCAGCGTCTCCGGCAATAAGACCACATGCGGTTTGGTACCACACGATGGAGTTTCCACCGCCAGCATCAGACGCATCCCATGAGAATCCGGCCAACTTAGCAACGTCTTTCAAGCCTGTGCGGCGTGTTGGCCACAACAATGGTTTTGAAATTTCGTAGAGGTCTACCCAATGTGCAGCGGCACCAAGTTCATTGATTTCTTCTGGCGTAGGTACGCCGGCAACATGTGAATTGCGCATTGACGCCTCGCGCATGCGCGGCAGTTCAGCAATCTTTCCGGAATAGCAGTAGACGTTTGCTGTTTTGCCGTTCGCAGCAGCGTCATCGAATTGCTGATGCAGCCATGCCCAGAATGCAGCTAACTGACGGCCTTCTTCTTCGGGGTCATCACGATTAAAGAAGTGGAACGAAATGTACTCACCCTTGTCGTACGAGCCATCTGGCTGCTTGCGTGTGATGTATGCACCAAATAAGTAGACAACATCATCGTTCTCAACGTCGAAATCAATTTCAATATCAGCACGCGGAATGAGCGGTGCGTTCTGGCCACGTGGGTAGAACGGGTACTTGCCTGCATGCATATCAACGCGCGCTGCGTCAATATTGTCTGCGAGCAGTTTGTACGTAGGCACTGCAAGAGTGGCTTGGTCATAAGACAAAAGGTCTGCAGTTGTATTGATACCGATTGCTTCAAGCTTGTCGAGACGCTTGTCTGACATCTTTGGCAACATTGATAATTCGATAGATGGATCTTCGGTTGCAATATCGAACAATTCTCCGAGGCTCGGCATGAGACCCCACTTATTTGCAGCTATGGCTGAACGAGGGTCAAGTGCAGCAAGTTGTGGGGTAGTGGTAATGCCACCCTCTTCCATTTTTCCTACATGAGTGACTGTGACGCCAGAAAGAAGTGAAACGTGGCGTTCACGAACTAGTTCAGTTTCACAGATGTCGTGCCACACGCAGTCGCGACATTCAGGTCTGTACACGGGGCGCGTGCATGCATCGAGGTCGTCGCGCATTGCAACAATCGCGTTCCAACGCTTCTTCCATTCACGTTCAATAATTTTGAGAGGTGACTGCTCCCCATCATCAAGACCGCGCCATGTGAGGTTCAGGTCTTTGTCAATGATTCCGCCAACTGGTGCAATGTCTGGTGCGTAATCAAGATCAATCAACATCATCCAGTAATGGGCAAGCTGCAAACTGTGTTCAGGCTTTGGTGATCCAAGACCAATGTCTTTACGTTCACGATTTTCTAACCACGGTGCATCAAGAGGAGATACCGCCCATTTTTCTTCGGCATTGCCTTCAAGGGGCTTTGAGTTCTTTACGTCAACGGGGATATATGCCCATTTGCCGTGGCGCATTTTCTCTTCGCCAAAGCGAATCAAGATGTCGGGGCGGCCAGACCGATGATTGATGGTGGGAAGGGTTGGGCCAATGATGATGCGGTCACCACGTTCCATTGCGCGGATGGTTGCGCCTTCAACATCGTCATCTTGTTTACGTAGCGATGAAACTTTGTGCAACCGCTCTAATTCAGCAAAAACATGAGCTTCAAAGATCTGACCTTGTTCAAAAAGGTGCAATAACTGATCGCTTGGTTCACGGCGCTTTGAGGTATCGATGGCCGGATTGCGATTGTTGACTTCACGATGAGCACAACCAATGACAAAGCGGGCATCTCCCTTATCTGTAGAGCGAAGCTGTGAATTAGACAATGAGGTTTCTCTTTTCGTGATACTGCCAAAACGCCGTGTGTTGGGCATGGCCCCGGCCGATGGTGTCACCGCGGCCTAATGCTTGATCAGCAGCCGGAAGGTGAGAGTTCAGCGTATCGCCCACATGATCGCGAGTGATGAAAATACATGCTGACTGATGACGAGATGCCATGACGCAGAGGCGACCTGTCTCCAGATCAAAGGCACTTGGGGTTTGCACACCAGATAGCGGGTGCACTGCAATCATGACTGCACGTTCCAAACCTTGCCAGCGTTCTGGAGTTGTCACACGAATGCCATGTTCACCCATCAGTGCTGAAGGTAAACACGAACCAATCGCGGAGTTCATCTGGTTATGTGTGGACACGATTCCAATATCTGCGGCAGTCAGAATGCGGGGTGCATTTGTCTCTGCCGCAGACGTAGACACTTCACACTGCAAGGCAAGTAGTCGTGAAACGAAATCTGCTGCAACTTGTGCAAGTTCCGTGTCGGTTTCAATCGGGGCGCCATCTGCTCCGGTGGGGTGGGTATATATAACGGTGGAGTGGTCATTCAGCGTAAGAATTGCTGAATCGATTCGGGAATCCGATGTCTTTTTGGTGGGGCGTAAGAACCGCTCGCCCTTTGCTGCAAAGGCAGAAAATTCAAAGTCATAAAAGTAATTCACCAACTCAACTGCATCACCAGGCAATCGGCGACACGTATCAAGTTCAAGCAATTGCGTAACGGCACGAAGGTCGGGGTTCTCCATCGCAACTTCTGGCGCAGGCATATGTGGGGCAACGGGCGACACTTCCCATCGGTCAACAGCAATGGTGACAGTGGGCGGAATCTGGCCGGGGTCGCCAATCATCACGTATCGGTCAGACACGTCGCGCATGGTTAGGAAGTCAGCCCATGTCATTTGCCATGCTTCATCTATAAAGAGAACGTCGTATTCCTCGACAATCTCAACTAGGCCCAACTTTGCAACAGTGCCGATGATGATTGACGGGCCAACAGGTAAGAAGTCTTTCTTGAACACGATTTGCACATTGTCGGCCAAATCGCTCGGCCGCTCGTAGGTCTCACTAGAAAAGCGAACAATCTCATCGTTAGGGAATCGCGCACAGAAGCGATCACACAAGTCGTCAACCTGGTTGTTGGTCTGTGCTGCAATTGCAATGCGCTTTCCATCAGCGACCGCTCCGTCAAGCGCTTCAAGCAAGTTGTATGACTTGCCAGAACCTGGTGGTGCTTTCACAACAGCAATACGACCTGTGCCGCGAATGAACTGTTGAAGTTCTATATATACAGGTGTGGTCATTGGTCGTCCCCGCTTGCAAGAACTGGGCCATCATCATCAAGGGCAGCATGTCGACGTGGCCGCGCAACAATAAGGTCAGTGATGTCAGACCCTGATGTTTTCTTACGGTGAGTCATTGTGGCGCGTCGTTCATCAATACCGAACGGCATGTCATCAATAAGAACAAGTTCTTTTCCGCGCCATTCTTTACTAGTAGGCACCATGCCAAGTGCACCGGCCTTCGGCTTTGCGTTCTTCCACATGGGCTTCAGCATCATGGTGTGAGAATCAAAGTCAATCTCATGAACTTCAAGAATGATGAGCGGTGTACCGGCAATGACAAGTTTGTCTCCGTGCTTCAACGTGGGAAGGTCGGGGTACGAAAAACTTACTTTCCACATTGGTGCATCTGTAGCAACAGAAGTAATGGTGCAAATGACACCATGGCCCGATGCAAGTTCCTCACGTTGTAGTTCCTGGTCACCATGCACCAATGAGTGTCTGGCTTTTTGGTCTTGTGCTGCACGAAGTTGATATGCAAATCCGGCAGATCGCGCACCGTAATCGGTAAACACGTTCGGCCAGAACGCATCAACCTCTGCAAGTTCGTTTAGTGCTTTCTCGCCCCAGTTACGAAAGAAACTCTTTGCAGTATCGGCGCACAACGAAGCCACACCTGCATTTATCGAACGTGAATCACTACGCACAGTCTCGGCTGCCTCGCGCGCAAGGTGCCAACGCTTGGTGAGTTCATCTGCCAGCGATGCTTGAATGCCCTCGCTTGCATCATTCATCAAAGAAGCGTTGCTTTCATTACGAGCATTACCCCACGCAGAAACTAAGGGTTGAAGAACTGTGCGTTCAACGTGTGGGTCGAGAACTGTCGACACGGACAATTTCTCAGCCGTGTGTGCGGCATCAAGGCGCGCTTCACGAGTAGCGCCGCCATTCAACCAACCCAACAGGTAACCAAGATGAGCTTGACGAACCGGTGTAGCGGGGAATATGTAGCAATCACGTAGAGCATCAGTCGCAGCAACAATTGTCTGCTGTCCTGGTCGTTGTGACTCAATGAATAAGCAGTTAGCCAAGTTGCCTAGCGCATTCAACACTGCAATGTCTGGCCTATCCCATGTGGATCGCGCATATGCCGCAGCAATGAAGTGCAACATTTCAATGTGAGAAGTTCCGGGCAGCCACACTTGACGTAATGGCTGAGTTGAATAGGCCGCAGGACCATCTTCGCTATACGACGGATGACGAAAATGACCAAGAATTGCTGGCGCAAATACAGCCATCATGTCTGCTACTAGTTGACGGTTGCGACCTTCGGGCACAGTGAGCACCGTTGGACCGTCAGCAATAGTGCCGAACGCAACGCCCCACGGACGCGATTCACCACCCATGCGTAAGAACGAAACAATAAAGAGGTCTTCATCATCTGCCACATGCATGTTGATGACATTTCCTCTAGCCAATGGTTCACCAATGGCCCATGCGTTTAAACGCCGAACAGTTTCTAATGACGCACTCATGGCAGTGCCGGCAATTGTGATTGAAGGCGTGCAAGCAAGTCTTTTTCTGCAGCGGTTGCTGGTTTCAGACCATTCATCAGGTCCTCAGCACGTTGCAATGAAATTCCATTAAGGAATCGTGCAACGTCATCACCTAACACCACGCCTTCGCTGTTGGCCATTGCCTTTTTGTAACAAGCATCTGCACGCTCGCAAAATGAGATACACGAATCTTGAAAATGAGTTGGTGCATTCAACACAAGCTCTAAAAGGTCTGCTTCTTCTGTGTCGTCTGCATCGCCGTACGCACCATCAAGCATGATTGCGGATTCTTCCATCAGTTCAAATCCACGACGCGCACGTTCTAGTTGGTAACGAAGGTCTTCACCGCTACGAACACTCGGCTGGTTAGAACCTGGGTGAGTAAGAATCAGAAAACCTTGCATTGAGACTGACACTGCATTGGCAAGACCAAGATCTTCCAAAGTGATTTGTAATGCATGAACATACAAACCCATTTGCGCGCGAGCAGTCGCGAGGTCACTGCGGTGCGTATGCCCACCTTGGTCTGCATACGTCTTAATTTCGCCAACAGCAATAACTGGTTTGCCGTCAACCAATTGCACTGACAGCACATCAATAATCAGCGTCGCTTCTGGCAACATGACACCGCGCGGAATCCGCACAGTAAGACTTGAGACCGCACCATTAAAGGTGTTGCCTCCGGCAAGCGACTTTAGAAACGCGTGGCCGGCTTCGGTTGCAGCATCAAGGCCGACTAGAGGACCGCCATTAGATGTCGTGCGGTGATCAGCAAAGTCATTGCTCGTCGGCGAAATGACTTCGGCCCCACGCAATGCTTCCAACAAAATGGGCGCACCATTATTAATGAGGCTTGCTTCAAATGCATTGCCGCGCTCAAGTGCAAAGACAGATTGGGCATCGCGCGGGGCATTGGGGTTCTCACGCCTGGCCGCAGCACCCATTTTCACGTTGTGAACAGCTGAAGTGACGTTTGAGTGGCATTCAGGATTACGTGCCCATTGTTCAAACCTGCGACGAGTCTCGCGGCGTGCACGTTCTCTCTTGCTATCTGCCACTAGACCTCCTGGGACTTACAAACACTACTAAAAGGGTGTTGTAATGAGTTTCTCGGCATGATGCCTTATCCGTTCACCTAGGGCTTGGGATGTGCTGCGAAAAACTCCCATATCTTGGTCGCAAAAGTAGATCTAAGCGTCGGAATGTGAGCGCCATTCTCCATTGTCCAAAGCTCTACCTCTGAAGAATTCTGACAGTTGGTCCATGCAGTTACTGCTGTCTCGTCTCCAGCAATGTTGGGCTCTAGGTCGAGCTTTGTAGAACGGGTGATGGCGTTTTGTGTGCATTGATTAAAAGTTGCCCATTGACTTGCAGAAGCAACCGCGCCTGGGTACGAGGTTCCAAGAATCTGGCCACCTTCATAAAGAATCGTCGCATCTTTTGTTCCATGAACTTGAAGAACGCTGACAGAACTTTTGGCCCCGCAATCCGTTGCCTTGAAAAAGGAAGCACCGGCAAGACTGGCAATGGCCGCAATGCGATCAGGATGTTTACATGCCATTCGATACGACATGAAACCACCATTGGAGTGACCGACAAAATAGATACGTTTGGCATCTATGGAGTAGTTAGATTCCATTTCTTCAAGAACTGAAAGCAAGTACGCCTCGTCAGCTACAGCAGATAAAAAACCACAACACGCATCTGTCGCATTCCAGAATCGCCGTCCACTTGAATCAAGAGTGCCGTCTGGATACACCAATATGAATTTGTTCGTTTCTGCAACAGATTCAAACTTCATGTAGCTCTCTTGCATTGCTCCCGTAGCGCCGTAACCATGCAAAAGTACAACCAGTGGGAGGCTCATCTCTTTTGAATAGGAAGAGGGAATGAACTTGCTGTAGGGCCTTGCCATTGAAACAACTGTTGTAGATGTAGTGGTTGAAGGGGTGATAGACCATCGAGCCGAACCGACGGTGTAGCGGACTGGAGAACTAGACGTACTGGTTCCATTTTTATTTCGTGATTTTGCACGAATAGTCACTCGAGCCCTAATTGGCATCCTAGTAATCGTGCAAGATTGTTTGTCACTAGCTATTTTGCAGCTTCTATTTGAGGCAGTGACGAGAGTAGAAATAATCGGTAATTTGCTACTTCCCTTATTAACGGAAACACTGATACGAAGGTCATGCGTTTTGCTTGTCTTCTTAACCGACTCAACCGCTGTAATTTTTGGCGCTGATGGATTCGGTAGTGACGCAGCCCGTGAGTACGAGTGATTGCTAAATACTGAGGCGAACAGGGCAATAGCAGCCACACCAACAAGTGGAAAAATCCTTTGCTCCATCACTTAACTTTTCTACTACAACGTTGGCTGCAATAGAGAACTTTCTCCCAGTCGCGAGCCCATTTCTTTCTCCACTCAAAGGGCTTTCCACACGTGACGCAGATTCGTGGGGGGAACCCATTCTTTGTCTGTGACTGTCGGCTCATATTCAGAACACTATTCGCAGATTGCCGAACACCGAATATCATAGGTTCGTGAATAAGAGCACAGTCTGGGTCTTCGGAGACCAACTGAATCTGCAAATAGGTGCACTTCGTGATGCGAAGCCGAAAACTCATCGCATCTTGATGATTGAGTCTCATTCCAAAATTGCATCACGTCGCTGGCATGTGCAGCGCGCTCACTTCATCGTCACATCCATGAGACGCTTTGCAGCCGAACTTCGTGACGCCGGTTTCGAAGTCGATTATCGCTTTGCCGAATCAATGCAACAGGGCGTGCAGTTACATATAGATGAGTTCGAACCTTCAAAAGTTATTGCGACAGAGCCGAACAGTTTTTCTGCTCGCACACTTGTCTCAAAATTAGGCATTGAGTCGGTGCAATCAAATCAGTTCCTGTGTCATCCAGATGTCTACGCAGATTTTCTGAAGGGCCGTAAGGCTTTGAAGATGGAAGATTTCTATCGCTTCCAACGCAAGAGACTGAATGTGTTGATGGACGGCGATAACCCTGTCGGAGATCGCTGGAACTCTGACGAAGAGAATCGTTCTGGCCCACCTAAGAAAGACCAAGATCGTTGGCCAAAACCTGAAGTCGTTGCACTCGATGAACTTGATGCAGAAGTTCTTAAAGATGTTTCACAATTCACTTGGGGAGTAGAACCAACAGGGCAATGGGCCACCACACGTGCTGGTGCACTGCAACGCATGAACTATTTCATGAAAAATCTCTTGCCAGCCTTTGGTGAACACGAAGACGCGATGCTTGCATCTAATTGGCATTTGGCACATTCATTGCTTTCTCCGTATCTCAATCTCGGTTTACTAATGCCAGAAGAAGTAGTGACAGCTGCATGTAAGGAATTTGAATCAGGGCGTGTTCCAATCGCCAGTGCTGAAGGTTTCATTCGTCAAGTTATTGGCTGGCGTGAATTTATTTGGAACTGCTATTGGCAATGGATGCCGGAATACGCGGAGATGAACTCACTCGAAGCAGTACGTGATTTGCCACAACTGTTTACCAACCCAGATAAAACTTCGATGGCGTGCATGAAGTCTGTTCTTCAAGGCGTCAATGAACGTTCGTACTCGCATCACATTGAACGCCTAATGATTCTCGGAAACTTCTCACTGATCGCGGGAATTAACCCACAACAGCTAACGCGTTGGATGTGGAACAGTTACATTGACGCAGCTGAATGGGTAATGGTGCCGAACGTTATTGGCATGTCTCAATATGCCGATGGTGGCATGTTGTCTACAAAGCCATACGCAAGTGGTGGCGCTTACGTAGATCGCATGAGTGATCATTGCAAAGGTTGCGCATACGACCGCAAGAAACGTGTCGGCGAAGACGCCTGCCCGTTCACTGTTTTGTATTGGGACTTCTTCCTTCGCCACGAAGACCGCTTCGTACGTAACCCACGCGTAGCTCGCCAAGTGCGAGCAGCCCAACAACTTGTAGACCGAGACGACCTGCAAACGACTGCAGTGTCCATCTTTTCTCGCTTAGACCGCGGACAGCTCTAACCCGCTAACGCAACTTTGCAGGATGCATCATGGGCTCTAGCCACTAGCAACATGAAAGAGTTTCATGTTGCAATTACTGCAGGTCTGCGGGTATGTCCAGGGCATGAAGAACTGTTGGGGCTACAGGCTGATGCTCTGCACAGTTACAATTAGGACGTATCAATACGAATACCAGGAGTGAATGTATGAAGATGAGATCAATTTTAGTGAGTGTCGCGGGCCTACTTAGTGTGAGTCTTTTAGGTGTTACACCGGTTGCTGCGGCTGCTGCAAAGGGAACACCTCCAAAACCTGTCGTGGTGTTAGTGAAGACAACTTCTCAAGGAAAGAATTACGTGAAGGTCACAGTGATGATTGAGAAACAGGTTGCTTCGAAGGTAAAAATCATCGATACCAAAGTGACCACTACGGGTAAATCATGTGTTATTCGCGCATCCGCTAACTCCTGTTCAATTTCTAAGATAAATGTCAGAAATGGAAATTGGCTGTCAATAACTGCACAGGCCCGAAATAAAAAAGGTTATGGTCCTCGCAGTTCAGCCGTAAAAATGAGTAGTTCATCAAGATGGGTACGCACTGGCTATGGCACCAATGGCGTGAAATTTCCTTCTCTCATTGTTTCAACCAATAAGAGTCGACTATTGGGTGAAACCACAAAATGGACAAAATTTCAAGCCCTGAAACGTAAATCAGTTAATGCAGCGGGACTTCGCCAAGCAAAGGTTTCTGCGGTTGATGGAACTTCAGTTGTCTTCCAGGTTGGTGGTGTAATCGGACTGGCACAGAGTGCGAGTAACTCAACTTGTAACACCAGTCAGATGATGAATGGACCCGCAAGTACTTGTACTTTTGGTGTTGGAATGGAAGGAACTTCCGTCTCTCTATTCGCAACCGGTAGTGCAACTCCTGCAGTACGTGATTTTTACTCTGCACCGAACGAGAAGTTTTATGTTGTCTTTACTAGTGCGACACCATTGGTGAGTGATGGGGCTAGGTGTGTTCTGGCGGAGGTCAACACGGACACCGGTGTTCCTGTATGTGTAGATAGCGAACTTACTTCTGTCACGATGGGTCTTGGGTCGATGTTTGGGCCGGCCGGGAATGGCAATGCACCAATTCAATTTGATGATGCCGGAAACATCTACTACACAGGCACAAGCACTGGCTATACATTCACACTTCGTAAGAACGTAAATGGCGTCATTACTCCACTCGTCCGCGACAATGTGATGGTTCGGGATTACGTGGTGTTGGGTGATGGTTCAGTAATTATGTCTGGCCAAACTCAGAGCACTCAGGCATGGTGGATTCGCAAGGTAAACGCTGGAACTGGGGCAATCACCAATCTCGTGAACGGCGCACAAGCGTCTTTCTTGCGAAAGTTTGTAGACAAAAACATCTACTACGGTGTTCCAAATATGGGGTCCGGGACGGGTGGGGTATTTCGGTATTCCATTGATCAAGGCAAAACCGATGAAATAGCTTGGATAAAAATGGAGAACAACTATAAAACTCCAACGATTTTTTCTAGTCTCTGTTCTGAGAATTACAGCACTCCTTTCTGTTCAGGTGCTGGGGCGTATGTGCGAGAAACTTTTAACATAGGAACGGACCGAACGATGGCAATTGCAGGGATGCAGGGCGGATCGGGTACTACTGAGTTGATGCAGTATTACCCCACAGTTGAACGTGCCAACACGGTAATTAGTTCAATTACCGTGTGGCTCCAGGTGGGAAAGAAATTGCTGCTAGCTGGTACCGATAAAGGTGGAAAGAATTTGTTGAGTCTGTACGACCCAGAGACTTTTCAGGAGACACTTTTGTTAGATGCATCTAATGAAATTGAGATCTACAACTTGGGTTATGTGGCATCTGCTAACAAGGTCATGTTCAATGGTTTGAGCTTTGCTAATGGTCAATACGTTGTGGGTGACATCCCTCTCTAATTGCCGATACCATCGCTACATGTTCGGGCGAAAGACTCCAGGGATGATTACATCAGCACAAGTCTTGCCTGAGCACACAGATCAAACAATGCCAGTGCCAGAGACACATTTTGAAAATGGCGCGTCAGTTGGTGTTTCTTGCACGGAGTACTTACCGACACTTGTCGCGAGCTCGGTTGGTTAGTGGTGAGGCAATTCTTGACAACTCTAAACAACGTAAAAAGTTCAAAGGTAAGGCTGATTGCGATCATCCTTGTGGTTTGTAGTCCGCCGTATATTGCTGAATGCCTCCGTACGCGAAGTACTAAATGGCAATTAGTTGGTGACCCAGCGCTGGAAGTTCTTGGTGCGCTTGATGTTGGCTCTTACACACGCTTTCTTGGTGTTTATAGTCGATTTGATTGGCAACACCCCGGACCAGCGATTTTTTTCCTCCTAGCGATTCCAAGTCATATTGGGACGCACATTGCGATGAACGTTATGTATTGGACAGTATTTCTCAATCTGCTTTTTGTCGCAATGGCAATCGCATTCATTTGGAATTCGGCGGGCAGACTTGGTGCGCTCATACTTGGATCTTGTCTCATTCTCGCCAATATAAATGGCATCGCAGATGTGTCTTCAGCATGGAACCCGGCAATTGCGCTGCCATTTTTTGCGCTCTTTCTGATCATCACAATGTTTGCCTGGTCCAATCACTACGCGCTTGTTTGGATTAGTTTGTTGGGTTCTGTAGTCATTCAACTTCATGTCAGCTATGTGATTCCGGTTCTTACGATTCTTTTGGTGCTATTAATCGCAAGGGTTAATCAAAGAAAAAGTGGGGGAGTCTTATTCAACTCACGCGAGCTTTTGTTTACTTTCGGCACTAATTTTGTTGTTTGGTGTCTTCCACTTTGGGATCAGTTTTTTGGTTCTGGAAATTTTGAAAGAATTTTTCATCATTTTGTTTCAAATCCAGAGAATCAAGTTGGATATGGACGATCATCGCGCATTATTGCGTATCATCTACTCCCGCGCGCACCCTGGAATGGGGCTCTTGAACTTGTCTCGTTCACACAAAACTCAGAAGTGAGTGCACTGTGGCTGTTTTTACCAGCTTTCTTTTTTCTATTTCTTGTCTGGGCAGCGAGAAGACATGAACCAGAGCTGCGGGTAGCAGTGTTAGCTATTGCAATGGTAGGGGTTGCCGCATTTATTTCGATTGCCAAACTGACTGGAACAGCATTTCCATATATGTACGGGTGGGTGCGTATTGTTGCGGCAGTCTTTTGGGGAACAACTCTGTACACCGGAATTCGAATAATTATCCGTTATTTTCAGAAGTCACGCGACGTAATTCAAAAGCTACTGGTCGTGTCAGCGGTAACTACACTCGGCATAGCAACCTTTATGGCCTACGATCGGCCAGTTATTCAAAAAAATTGGATGGATGCGGTCACTTATCTAACACCATTTGCACTCGCACTAGTTCCACCAGGTGAGGAAGTTGGAATTATCGCTACCGACTATCTGATTGGTATCGGAGATGGAATTCTTCTTCAGTACGAACTAAATAATCGTCACGTGCGGCGAAATGGGACTGGATTCGACAAACCGGATGCGGTTGCTGCCCGTTACGGCGCCCAGAGGGTCGGGCTTGGTTCCGCAACAATCGAAGTCGGTACAGTCATGGGTATATCTGTAAAAGATTTTATACCTCTAGGATTTGTAACAATTGCCGGTTATGACTTGAAGAATGGGTTTGCAAGAAGTCCCGAAGTTATTGACGAAAGTGGTGAGGTGATTTATCTCATGTCACGAAAAATTCCAGCTGTCACTGTTGGTCAATAAGGACCGTTTGCTGTAGGGATGACAAGAGTGTTGCAGGGATTGGTATTTCTTTAGTCGTAGGTTGATTAGCTTCTGAAAACATAATTGGAGATAAGGTTTGAATATGTTCGGACGAAAGACTCCAGGGATGATTAAACCAGCACAAGCCTTGCCAGGGCGCACAGATCAGATAATGCCAGTGCCAGAGGCACATTTTGAAAAGGGTTCGTCGCTGACGGGGCCGTGGGCAGAAAACATGCAGACACTTGTTGTTGGCATGGGTTGCTTCTGGGGAGCAGAGCGTATTTTTTGGCAGCAGCCTGGTGTGCATTCAACAAGTGTTGGATATGCAGGTGGCTACACACCGAACCCAACATACGAAGAAGTGTGCTCCGGACTTACGGGTCATACCGAAGTACTGACTGTTGTGTACGACTCGTGGAACTTGTCGCTGATGGACATGTTGCGTGTGTTCTGGGAAAACCACAACCCAACGCAAGGCATGCGCCAAGGCAATGACATGGGTACGCAATATCGGAGTGCTATTTACTATGCGAATGATGAGCAGCGCATTGCAGCTGAAGAATCACGTGACGCGTATCAACTGTTGTTAACAGATGCGGGTTACGGCGAGATCACAACAGAGATTGCTCCGTTGACTGACTATTACTTTGCAGAGCCGTATCACCAGCAGTATCTCGGGAAGAACCCGAATGGTTACTGCGGTATTGGTGGTACTGGCGTTAGTTGTTCAATCGGAATTCTTTAATCCACGAACTCCACTGCGCCAGCTTCAATCATCTGTTGCTCTGTTGGTTTCTTATATAGAGCAATCATGACGATGCCGGCGAAAAGATAAATCGCACCCATCACTCGCCATGCGTTGATGTACGGCAACAAATCCGATGACGACGGCAAGCGTGGTGGATTGTTTGAGTACCCACCTACGAGCCTGCTGATTGTTGGAGCTGTGAGAGATAGCGCTAACGCAGCACCAAGTGCTGAACCAATTTGTCGACCTGTGGTGTTGAGTGCTGAACCCATTGCGAATTTGCCAGGTGGCAAGAATGCAGTCGCGCTACTAGACAGGACGGACAAACTGCAACCGACACCAGAACCACAGATAATCATTAGTGGTAAGTAGACCGTGAGGAACTGCGGTGTTGGTCCGAGGAAAAGACTGAAACCAATGGTGCCAATTGTGAGAAGTATTGAACCCATGAACAAAACTCGTCCGTGTCCCCACTTTCCAGCAAGACGACCCATTGGGGCAGCAAGAATCGCTGCAGTTAATGGCCCAGCTGCTGTCGCAAGGCCGGATCTTGTTGGGCTGTATTGCCACACCACTTGTAGCCACTGAATCTGCAGCATCCACATGCCAAGGAAGCCGATGGAGAAAAAGAACCCGGACAGGTTTGCAGCGACTACGAATGGCATTTTGAATAGCGACAAATCGAGGAGAGGGTCATCGACTGTGCTGCAGCGCTTGACAAAGAAACCGAGGAGAATGCAACCAACTGCCATTGCGGCGATTGTGCGTTGATCGATATAGCCCCAGTCACCACTTTGTACAACAGAAAGTGTCACCAGTGCGACACCTGGAAAACCCAAAGCGGCGCCGACGAGATCAACGTACTTTGTGGCAGATGGGTCTTTGCTTTCATGGAGAATTTTGTTACCCAAGTAGAGAGTGACGACGCAAAAGGGAACGTTGATGAAGAAAAGCCAGCGCCAGTTCAACCAATCAACGAGTACTCCGCCAATGCATGGTCCGAGTGCTGCAGCTAATCCGCCGACAGCACCCCAGATGCCAATGGCGACCGTGCGCTTCTCAACGGGGAACTCGGGAAGTACTAGTGCAAGTGACGCTGGTGTCAGCATCGCACCACCAACTGCTTGTACCAAGCGAGCAAGAACAAGTAACAACGACGTTGGTGCGAAACCGCACAAGATAGAACCGATACTGAAAAGTGCGAGACCACGCAAAAATGAGCGCTTACGGCCATTCACATCAGCGAAGCGACCAGCAGTTAACAAACCGGCTGCGTATGCAATGTTGTAACCGGAGAACACCCAGGTGAGAAGTGTTGGGTGCCCAAGATCATCCTCAATCGCCCGACGAGCGACAACAACGATGCTGGTGTCGAGTGAAACCAAGAATGTTGCAATTGCGGTGATGCTGAGTACTTGGTAAGCGCGCGACATACGTGGCTGCTTGATTGTGTCCATGTGATTCCCCTAACGAACATATGAACACTAGGTGAACGAGATGAAACGCAGAGAGTTGGGCTATTGATCCCAGCCTGTTTTGCGAATTGCTTCGCCATCGGCATCGGCCGCACGTCCGCGCCATTTCACTGCGCCCGGAGTAGCAGATAGTCGAGCAATGAGGCCCTGCATTGGTGTGCCTTCGACAGTGATGACTGCTTCGCGTGCGATGTAATGCGGATCTTTTTCGATGTCTTCCATAGAAAGTATTGGGCCAGCTGCTGCTTCGATTTCTTGAAAGATTGCAAGTGCTTCAGCTTGAGTACGTTGTGCGAACCAGGATTCCATTGCTGCTTCAATTATTTCACGGTTAGCAATTCGCCCAGCGAATGTTGTGAAGCGATCATCACCGTCAAACCCAAGCAGATGAACAACGCGAGCTGCAATGGAATCACTTGAAGTTGAGATGCCAACAAACTTTCCATCAGAACAGCGGTATACACCGCGAGGCACTGTGTAGGGAAGTAATGAACCCATGCGAGGTTGCAGTTCACCGCGAGTCAGCCACACGGTCATTAATGGTCCGAGTATTTGGAACAAACTTTCTAGCAATGACACGTCAACAACTTGGCCTTGTTCAGACCAAAGAGCAACCATGGTGGCGAATGCTGCAACGAGACCAGTGACTTCATCGGTTAGTGCAAATGGCGGCAACATTGGGTCGCCACCGGGAACACCAGTGATTGAAGCAAGTCCTGACATTGCTTCTGCAATAGATGCAAAACCTGGACGGTTGGCGTATGGGCCGTCTTGTCCGAAACCGCTAACACGAGTGATGATCAGCTTTGCGTTACGTGCATGAAGAACGTCGGGTGCAAAACCAAGTTTCTCCAGAACGCCAGGTCGGAAGTTTTCAACAAGAACATCGGCGTCATCAACGAGATGCAAGAACAGTTCGCGATCAGTGTCATCTTTTAGGTTCAGCGCAATGGTGCGCTTGTTGCGGTTCACAAGCCGCCACCACAGACCTTCGCCGTCTACTGGGTCGCGCCATCCCATGTTGCGCAAACTGTCTCCGCCATCTGGTCGTTCAATCTTGATGACGTCTGCGCCGAAGTCTGCGAGGTACCGCGCACAGTTAGGCCCCGCGAGAACAGTAGATAGGTCAAGAACACGCAACCCCGCCAATGCGGACGTGCTGCTTAACGGAGAGGAAGAATCAGGCATCGGTCTTCGAGCGTACCCATTGCGTAGCCCTCGTAGTCAGTGCCGAAGTCTTCATAAAGGTGACGGCACCGTTCGCTCCATGCCAATGCATCAGGCGATGAGATGCGATGCACCACTTGCATGACTCCGCCTTCGTACACGCGGTACTCGGCCCATGAACCAGGAAAATCTTTGACGCAGCCGATTTCAATGGTGGGAATTCCGGAACGAGGCATGCGGCGAACGCGATGTCGGTGGGTATGGCCGGCCGTGTAAGCAATAACACATGCATGACGAACGGCTAGTGCATCGAGCGCTTCACTGCTGTCTGGGTGAAGACCAAAGTACGTGTCGCTTCGCTTTCCTTCTGTCCACTGTTGATGGTGACCCATGATGATGACTGGAGTTGTTGATGAGGACAACTGATCATTCAGCCATTCGAACTGTGGTGGGTCGATGCGCCCGGTTGTCTCAAGCGGAATCGTGGTGTCGATAAGCGCAATGGCCACACCCGGTAATTGAATCCATTGATCACCAGTGAATTCATTTTGGCCGCGGTATGCATCATGGTTTCCGCGAGCTACAAACAACTTGTCTGCGAATGCACCTTCATAATGTTCACGGAATGCAGCGAACTGTTCGTCGGTGCCACCTTCAGTCAGGTCGCCTTTGACTAGAACTACGTTCGGGTTCAACGTCTTGATTTCGGCAATTGCTCCAGCATTCATAGTGATGGGGTAGGGCTGTTCACCAGGAAGTGAACTAAGAATTGGCCCAAGTGGGTTGTCGTCGATACGGCCACATTCTGTTTCGCCAAAGTGAACATCATTTACGGTTGCGAGAACGCTGAGCAATTGTCCTTCTGGTCGAGGCAATGTTCGAAAGTCAATTCCGTGTTCGGTGTATGAGGTATCAGGCTGCAAGTTCTCGTGTCGGACAACATGTTGCCCGTGGTGAAACACCGCAAGATTGTCAGCGACAGTTGTTAGTTCTGTTGCGCTGACGGATGTCATTACTTGATTCCGGGGCGTGCGCGGCGAGATACGGCATCGGTGACCCACCAACGACCACTAAACCGCCATGCAGAAACTGAACTTGTGTCAGCGGTTGAAGCAACCATTGGTTGTGGCCACATCATGGTGACTGCTGCTGCGATTGCTGCAGCTTCTTCCTCTGTAGGAATAGGTGTGATTGTGCCAACGTTGAGGTTCATCGCTTCACCACCACTGAATGTGCAACACGGTCGTGCCATGTTTGGCTTTGTGGGCTTCGCAACATTGCGAGGTAACCAATGAGAAAAACAATGCCCGATACCCAACTCATCATGATGCGTTGTGCGGCGCGACGCTGCCCAATGAATGCGCCAGTGTCTTCATCAAGAATAAAGACGCCAAGTTTGCGGCGCAGTGGTGAACCGCCTTGCGTGCCAACCCAATATGCCAGTGCAAAAAATGAGACAACGAATTGCCCTGCTTGTGAAAGAGCGGCCGTTGTTCCGGTTGTTGAAGCAGAAATAATTGCAAATGGGATACTGACAAGCGACACCATGATGCCGTCACAGAGATTTGCAATAAAGCGAAGCCAGAAACCAGCTTTTGGTTCAAAAGCAATATCACTGATTGACACAACTTCTGGTTCTGGTGCATTCCAGTCGGGAAACGATGATTCAGACATGATGACCTACAGAGGCATGTTGCCGTGTTTGCGGCGGGGAAGTTCTTCGCGCTTGGTTTGCAACATGCGCAAGCCGGCGATGATCTTGATACGAGTATCAGCTGGGTCAATAACGTCGTCTACGTAGCCACGTTCTGCAGCTGCGTATGGGTTCGCGTACTTCTCGGTGTATTCAGCAACAAGTTCTGCACGGCGAGCAACAGGATCTGCTGCTTGCTGCAATTCACGCTTGTACACAATTTCAACGGCGCCTTGTGGGCCCATAACCGCAAGCTCTGCAGTTGGCCATGCATAAGCAAGGTCGGCACCGATTGACTTTGAGTTCATCACCACGTACGCACCGCCATATGCCTTACGCGTAATGATTTGAATACGGGGCACTGTTGCTTCGCAGAATGCGTACAACAACTTTGCACCGTGACGAATGATTCCTTCGTGCTCTTGGTTTACGCCTGGCAAGAAACCAGGAACGTCAACGAAGGTAAGAAGTGGAATGTTGAAGGCATCGCATGTACGAACGAAACGTGCAGCCTTCTCACTTGATTCGATATCAAGAACACCAGCGAATGCCATTGGTTGGTTGCCGACAACACCAACAGTCATACCGTCGACGCGAGAGAAACCGCACACAATGCTCTTGGCCCAGTGTTCGAAGTATTCAAAGAACTCGCCATCGTCAACAACTTCCTTGATGACTTTCTTCATGTCATATGGCTGGTTAGCCGATGCAGGAAGAATGTCGCGCAACATTGGACATGAACGATTCGGGTCATCTGATGTTTCAACAGTCGGTGCAGATTCAAGATTGTTTTGTGGCAAGAACGACATTAAGAAACGAACATCTTCGAGACACGCTTGTTCGTCAGCAGAAACGAACGTTGCAACGCCGCTCTTTGATGCGTGGCTCATTGCGCCACCAAGTTCTTCAAGTGTGACGTCTTCACCTGTCACTGTCTTCACAACATCAGGACCAGTAATGAACATGTGGCTTGATTCACGCACCATGAAAATAAAGTCGGTCATTGCGGGTGAGTACACAGCACCACCGGCACATGGCCCGAGGATGACAGAAATCTGCGGCACAACACCAGACGACTGCACGTTGCGATAAAAG
Source organism: Ilumatobacteraceae bacterium (assembly GCA_044341035.1). Classification (GTDB taxonomy): domain Bacteria; phylum Actinomycetota; class Acidimicrobiia; order Acidimicrobiales; family Ilumatobacteraceae; genus UBA2093. Next base: position 20,923 of record JBIISL010000023.1, read on the forward strand.
ATTCCGCCGTATGACGCGAGCGACACAACGCCTTCTTGAATACGAGCACCAGCTCCGTCGTTCAAGCCAATAACTGGCGCACCAACTTTGAGTGCAAGGTCCATGAGCTTGTGAATCTTTTCAGCGAACACTTCACCAAGGGCACCACCAAAAACTGTGAAGTCCTGGCTGAACAGAAATACTTTGCGACCTTCAATGGTTCCCCAGCCGGTGATAACACCGTCTGTATATGGACGCTCTTCAAGACCAGATGCCTGAGCACGATGGCGCGCCAACATGTCGAGTTCATGAAAAGAGCCGGGATCGCAGAGGAAGTCGATGCGCTCACGAGCGAGCAATTTGCCCTTGCCCTTGTGGCGCTCAACCGAGCGAGGGCTTCCGGCGTTTATCGCCTGCTGCTGACGGTCCCGAAGGTCGTCAATTTTGTCCTGCATCGAAGAGCCAGAGGTATCAGTCACCTGCGAAACGCTAGTGCCGACGGGGCCTCATCGCCTATCTGACGGGGAATTATCCAGCCAGGGGAACGGTTGTGGTGGTGGTTACGGCGGGCGCGGGGACAACGGTGGTCGTCGTGGTCGCGGCAATTGTGGTGGTGGGCCGTTTCAGGCCCTGTTTTGGCAGGGTGGTCACCGTGGTGCCATCGGCGACGATGAACGTGGTTGTCAATGTAGGCAACTCTCCAATGGTGGAGACCCCTTTGATAACTGCTGTCCATTCGCCGGGTGCTCGCAACAACAGGCCGGCATCTTCGGCAATCAATGCCCCGCCAGGTCGCGTGATGGGAACGTTAATGGTGTAGCCGGAAAAGTTTGGATTCGATGGCGTGAGACTCACGGTGAAGTTTTGTATGCGTGATGGTCCGAATAGTTCAATGAGAATTCTGTTTGCACCTACGTCACCTGGGGTAATTGATAGTCGAACATGGAAATTATCTTTTGCAATCATGTCTTGAACGATGGCGTATTCAACGCGTGGACCAGTATCACGATTCAGAACATATGGCGGGCGCATCGCCAACAGCCACGAAGATGCTGCGAGCACAACAATGCTGAGGGACAGTTCGATACCGACTGGGCGCTTCAATCGGTATACAACTTTTTCGTTTAATGATTTCGCTCGTTGCATTCCTCGAACAATGAACTGACGAATAGTCGCACTAACGAACAACATTGCACTGACTAACAAAACCTTTACGATGACTAATCGTCCGTGGCCACTGTTGATAAGACTGATTCCGTCAATGCGCCATACTTGAATAACACCAGTAAGTACTATGAAAATAGTAAGTGGTGTTGCAATTCTTGCCCATCCGCGTAGTGCGTCAACTAAATCAACATCGCCGGGCCCGTGAAGAATAACTCGCCAAATGATTGCGATACTTCCGACCCACATTGCGACCAGTGCCATGTGCACGATTGCAATGACAATTCCTAGCGCAACAGCACGACCCGATGCGCGATCCCAGCCATACGTCAACATCGACAATGCGAGAAGTGCAGTTGTGGGGACAATGCTGGTGGGTTCAAAAATACGTTCTGTAATCCATGCGTAAAAACCAAGCCCGACTACGGCGACAAGTCGCAACAGAACGGCGCGTCCTTCGTTTGTCGAAAAGAGCGGACCCCACGATGTAGGGGAGATGGAAGAACCAATACCACCACCTGATTGTTGAGCTGTCATAAGAACAATGAGCACAACAATTGAAAGAGTCGCGATGATCGACACCTGACGGAAATACTTTTCGGTGATGCCGTACTCAACGCCTTCTGGCCAGACGATTTTGATAAACATCAATCCGCCAAAGAGGGCACTCACTGTGAAAAAGACAATGAGCCGCATGAGGCCAATAGGGCCGCCAAGTCGTGGTTCGGTCGTTTCTGCTGCGGTTCCTGTGGCCGGAATCGTGGTGGCGGGCGCACCCGGCACTGTGGCGGGAACTGTGGTTGTTACTTGCGTTTGGGCAGTGAAGTTAAAGGAGCCAACGCTTCCGTCTGGGAGTGACCAGTTCACAACGCAAGATCCGTTTTGGGGCACCTGGGTCAGGGCGGCCGAAACTGTCACGCCATCGGCAGATAACTGTGGGGGCCCAAGGTTGGTCAACTTCGATTCACAGGCGAGTGATAGCCCCATTTGGGATACTGCCTCTGCGCCGCCAACGGGAAGCGTGAACTTCAGCTGTAACTGGGTCGGAGCGAGGGTGACTACTTCGCCGGCTGTGGGGCTGGAGGAGATGATGGTGTTTTCGCCAGCGGCCTGGGCGGTGCCGGCCGAGAAGGCAATGGCAGACACGGCTGCGATGAAAAAGAGAGGGAGGCGACGCATGGTGTGAGAAAACGGTAGCCAATTATGACCCCCGCTGAGTGTTTCACCTTTTCACACACGGCCACACGGTGCACCTCATTGGTAGGGTCATTTCGATGGCTACCCAGTCCCTGTACCGACGTTTCCGCCCACGGAAGTTCTCCGAGCTCTACGGACAAGACCATGTAGTCAAGGCTTTGCGTAATGCGGTCATCAATGGTCGTGAAGGTCAGGCCTATTTATTCTCTGGCCCGAGGGGTACTGGCAAGACTTCGACCGCTCGAATTTTGGCAAAGGTCTTGAACTGTGCAGCCCCCATAGATGGCGAGCCCTGCTGCGCATGCGATTCTTGCAAGGCAGTGGAACTGGGCACCAGTTACGACGTGCTCGAACTCGATGCTGCGAGCAATAACGGCGTACAAGAAATTCGCGACATTATTGAAGCAGCTGCGTTGACAAGTCCGGGCCGTCATCGTGTATTCATCCTCGACGAAGTGCACATGCTTACTCGTGGTGCTGAAGCGGCATTACTGAAAACTCTTGAAGAGCCGCCTGCTCAAGTGGTGTTTGTATTAGCAACCACAGATCCGCAAAAAGTATCCGACACAATTCGTAGTCGTGTGCAGCACTTGCAGTTTCACTTGCTTCCTGTTGACGAACTAAAAAAGTATGTTCAGTTCGTCATTAAAGAAGCTGACCTCACTGTTGATGCTGATTCAATTGATTTGGTATTGCGCCAAGGTGGTGGAAGTGCGCGCGACACATTGTCTGCACTTGAACTTGTTGTTTCAGGTGGTGGAGAACCAGAAGTCGCACTGCACACCGAAGACATCATCACGTCACTCGTTGCCCGCGACCATGCTGCTGCATTAGGTGCTGTTGCACGAGCAATGCAACAAGGTCGTGACCCTCATACGTATGCACAAGATGTTGTACGTACCATGCGTGATTGTTTCCTCTCTCTCATGTCACCAGAGTTAGTACAACTTCCGGCAGATCGAATTGCAGAACTCACTCGGTATGCACAAGACATGGGCGTTCAACGCATTGTGCGCATTATGGAAACACTTGGCAGCACCATGGTGGAAATGCGCCATGCCCCTGATGCACGACTCTTGCTTGAAGTTGCAGTAGTTCAATTAGCTTCACCAGTATTTGATGACAGCGCAGAGAACCTTCTCGCTCGTATTTCGCAATTAGAAGAAGCAGTAAAGAGCCTGCGTGAAAACGGAATTGCTGCTGCCTTGCCACAAGCACCAATCAACCCAACAACTGGTCGTGCCAAAATTGGTGGACATGCTGGTAATACTGCTCCAGTCGCTGTACCCGTTGCAGACGCAACACCAGTTATTGCGGTTGTTGCAGAACCTGCTGCAGTCACCAAAGAGATTCCTGTTCCTGCACAAGCAGAAGCACCAGCAAAACCTGCTGAACCCGCAACTACTTCTGTTGGCACTGCAGACCCTGCACAAATGTGGCCACAAATTACTGATGCAATGCGTGGTCTCGCTAAAGCAATGTTTAAGCCTGCAGTTGTGCAGTCGGTAGATGGCAAAAAAATCATGTTGCGTCTTCCCAGCAATACACCCATGAAGCGTGCGCAAGAACAATTGCCTACGGTTGTCGAAGCAATCAAACAAGTGTGTGGCGCAACATTTGTTGTCACTCTTGTTCAAGCAGATCCAACTGCACCAGGTGGTATGACTCGCCCAGTTATTGCAGAACCAGAAGTGCGCACCATTGTCGATGATGTTGCTGCTGATCCATTCGCAGAAATAGACATCAATGACACTGTGTTAGCTGTTGATGCAGTTGACCCATTGCTGGCGGCTCTGCACGACACGTTCCCTGGTGGAAGCATCATTGAAAAAGAAGTCGAAGTAACTCCCGACGTTGCAAAGTCACCGCGCGGAAAGAAGTAACTAGTGGCCTCGCCCTATACGCCACCAGTTCAATTACTTATCGACGAACTTGGTCGTTTGCCTGGCATTGGCCCACGCAGCGCACAACGACTAGCACTTCACCTCATTAAGGGTGACGTTGAAGATGTCACTCGGCTCGCGCGTGCATTAGTAGACGCAAAAGAGCGGGTGCGGTTTTGCGAGTTGTGTTTCAACTTGGCTGACGCAGATCTGTGCAATATATGTGGCGACACACGCCGCGATTCGTCCATTGTGTGTGTAGTCGAAGATTCACGTGACGTTGTTGCCATTGAACGCACCGGTGAATTTCGTGGTCGCTATCACGTATTGCTGGGGCTCATTGACCCACTGCAAGGTGTGAATCCAGAGCACTTAAAGGTGCGAGAACTTCTCACGCGCATTCGCCCAGAGAATATTCAGGAAGTAGTTGTGTGCACCAGCAACAACACCGAGGGTGACGTAACGGCAATGTATTTGGCACGGTTGTTGAACCCGCTTGGTGTCAACGTGACTCGTTTAGCCAGCGGCTTGCCCGTTGGTGGCGATATCGAATTTGCTGACGAAGTCACACTTGGTCGCGCATTTGGCAATCGCCAAAAACTAGATAGCTAAGTAATCGCTTCGCCTGATTTGTGGGCAACAACTTTTTGAGCGTGGTAGATACCGGTGTGGCCGCTTGTTGCGTATGCAGCAACACATGCAAGAGCAAACAGAATTGCGCCATTGCCGCCGAATAGTTCAATACCGATAAAGGTGCATGCCAACGGCGTATTTGCCGCACCAGCTAAAACTGCGACTGATCCGACTATTGCAAACACCGCAACATTTGCACCGATGAGATTTGCGAACATTGCACCAGCCATGGCACCAGTTGCCAACAGGGGAATTACTTCTCCACCAACAAATCCGGTTCCGATTGTGAGGGCAGTCAAAAACAACTTCACTTCAAAGTGGCCAGACGTTGCGCCGTTCATGGCTTCCAACATCAGAGGGAAGGAGAAGCCTTGATAATCGCGCCATCCACATGCGCCAATCAGAATGGCAAGAAGAATTCCGCCAATCAATGGGCGAGCGGGATACCACGCAACGTATTTCTTCATTGCGCCACGAATGAAAAGCGTGAGACGCACGAACACCAGTGCAATGATTCCAGCCAACAAACCAAACAGTGCAACTTGCCACGCAATTGTGGGCGACCACTTCACATCAATAATTTGTGGGTACTTGGTGTACTGCACTCCGAGACCTCGAACAACAGCATTGCCAACAAAACTTGCAACCAGCGCTGGCACAAGCGCTTCGTATCGCACGCGACCAATGCGTTGCACTTCAAGAGCAAAGATTGCACCGGCAATTGGTACACCTGCGATAGAACCGAACCCGCCTGCGATTGCAGTGATGAGCATCAGCGAACGATCAGCAGGGTCTAGCCCGAGCCGCTTACTAATCGGGTCTGTAGCGCCGGCAGCTATTTGCAATGCTGCACCTTCGCGACCAGTGGAACCACCAGCAACATGTGAGATAACGCTTGTAATGAAAACAAGTGGTGCTAGCCGAAGAGGAACCCATTCTGAATGTGAATGAATCTGATCAATCAGTAAGTTGCTTCCGCGTTCAAGACCACGACCCAAGTAGTGATACGACAAACCGACAAGTAGCCCAGCAAGCGGTAACAACAAAAGAAGCCACGTGTTTTCATCACGGGTATTGGTAGCCCATGTCAACGACTCAATGAATCCGGCAGAAAGAAAGCCAGAGATAATGCCGACTACAACGGCAAGAGCCACCCAACGCGCAACGTGAATCGCGCGATTGAGTGGCTCTTGCAGCATGTAGTTCTTAAACGGTGCGAACGATGATTGCGTCGCCTTGTCCGCCACCACCACAAAGTGCAGCTGCACCAACACCACCACCACGGCGATGAAGCTCGTGCAAGATGGTGAGTGCAAGACGGTTACCGCTCATACCGATTGGGTGACCCAATGCAATAGCGCCACCATTGACGTTCACGATTTCGTCTGTGATGCCAAGTTCACGCATTGATGCGATGCCGACAGCAGCAAATGCTTCGTTGAGTTCGAACAAGTTGACATCGCCAATCTTCATGCC